>JBMNVM010000001.1:0-27062 GCA_050946805.1 Acutalibacteraceae bacterium
TGCCTTTTCGCAGACAATTTCAATATCCCTGTCTTCCCGCTCGGATATTCTTCCGGTGAGAATCACCGGCTCCCCGAGAGTTAAGATATCCTTATATTCGTTGTAGGTGCCCGAAAAAACGGTTATGTTTACCGACGAATATATATCCTCAATCTGCCCTGTCGCCAAAAGGGAATTGTTTTTAAGCTGCCGGACTTTAAGCGGGCTTACAATTCCGGCTACGGTAACCCGCGTGCCGTCTGAATACCTGCCGGAGAGTATATCCGGCGTTCGCGCAAACCCCGCGTTTTCAAGGTAGGACATATACTTATCCATCGGATGACCCGAAAGATAAAGCCCTGTCGCCTCCTTTTCGAGCGCCAGCTTTAAGTCTGTATCCATTTCGGGCATCTTGTGCGGGACGTAAACGTTGGGCGAACCCATTTCTTCAAACAGGTTAAGCTGCCCCTGGGCGGAGAATTTCAGCTCGGCCTCTACCGCGGCAAGGGTGCCCTCAATATTGTAAAGCATCTGCCGGCGGTTATCCTCAAGGCCGTCCATCGCACCGCTTTTAATCAAGCCCTCAAGCGCTTTGCGGTTGAATTCCCGCGAATGGTTTCTAAGGCAAAAGTCGTACATTGACGTGTATCTGCCGTTTTCCTCACGCTCGAATATCAGTTTTTCAATTAAACCCAGCCCCAGATTTTTAATAGCCATAAGCCCGAAGCGGATTTTGCCGTCAACAGGGGTAAAGCCCGCCAGACTTTCGTTGACCGACGGCGGAAGAACCGTTATGCCAATTCTGCGGCATTCGGCGGTGTAAAGGGAAATTTTGCCCGCGTTGTCCATCATGCTGGTCATCAAGGCGGCAAAATATTCGGCGGGGAAATGGCATTTTAAATAGGCTGTTCTGTATGCAATAAAGGAATATGCCGCGGCGTGCGCCTTGTTAAAGGCGTAGGAGCTGAAGCTTGACATATCCTCGAAAATCTTAATTGCGGCCTCTTTTGGAACGCCCCTTTTTATAGCTCCCTCGCATATTAATTTTCCGTTGCTGTCCTTTTCGCCGTAAAGGAAAAACTCCCGCTCCCGCTCCATGACGTCATGCTTTTTCTTGGCCATGGCGCGCCGCACAATGTCCGCCCTTCCGAAGGAATACCCCGCAAGGGTGCGGAAAACCTGCATTACCTGTTCTTGGTAGACAATGCAGCCGTAGGTTACGTCAAGGATAGGCTTTAAAAGGGGTGTCGGATAGCGTATATCCTGCGGATTGTGGCGGTTGTGAATATATTTCGGTATCGAATCCATCGGCCCCGGGCGGTATAAAGAGAGTATCGCCGTTAAATCCTCTATACTCTCGGGTCCGAACTGCCGCAGGACATTCTTCATCCCGTCCGACTCAAACTGGAAAACACCATCGGTAAGCCCCTTGCCCATCATGGCGTAGGTTTCTTTATCGTCAAGCGGTACCTTTTCGATATCGAAATCGGGTCTTTGACGGCGGATAAGTTTTTGGGCTTCATCAATGACCGTCAGGTTTCTAAGCCCCAGAAAGTCCATCTTTAAAAGCCCCAGCTCCTCAAGTCCGCTCATGGTGTACTGGGTTACCACCGCATTGTCGTTTACGGCAAGCGGCACATATTCGGCAACCGGCCGGTCGGATATAACCACGCCCGCCGCATGGGTGGAGGCGTGTCGGGGCATACCCTCAAGCCGTACCGCCATATCTATAAGCTCTTTTACCTGCGTGTCGGTATCATAAAGCCCTTTAAGCTCGCGAGAGCCTTCTAACGCTCTCATAATCGTCATTCCAGGGGAGTTGGGGATAAGCTTTGCGATTTTGTCGCACAGCGCGTAAGGCAGCTCCATCGCCCTGCCGGTGTCCCTAACGGCAGCGCGGGCGGCAAGGGTTCCGAAGGTTATTATCTGGGAAACGCGGTCGGCACCGTATTTGTTTATTACATAATCAATTACCTTTTGGCGGTTGACAAAGCAAAAGTCAATATCGAAATCGGGCATGGAAATTCTTTCGGGGTTCAAAAACCGCTCGAAAAAGAGGTTGTACTTTATAGGGTCAACCCCAGTAATTCCAATGCAATATGCCACAAGGCTTGCCGCTCCCGAACCACGTCCGGGGCCTACGGGTATGTTGTTTTTCTTTGCGTACCCCACAAAGTCGGCTACTATCAAAAAATAATCGACATAGCCCATTTTATTGATGATTTCAAGCTCGTAATTCAAGCGGTCAATAACCTCTTGTGTCGGGTTATCACCGTAAATTCGGTGCATGCCGTCTATGGCTTTTTTCTTTAAATATTCAAAATGATCCTGATTTCCAATGTCAAAGGTCGGCAGCTTTATTTTGCCGAATTCAAACTCTACATTACACCTTATGGCAATTTTTTCCGCATTGTCAATGGCCTCAGGAGTGTCAAGAAAGGTCGCACGCATTTCGTCTTCGCTTTTTAGGTAAAATTCATTGGTTTTAAATTCAAGGGGGTTGTCCTTTGAGACGGTATTTCCGGTCTGTATACAAAGCAGTACGCTTTGCATGCGGTGATCCTCTTTGTTTATATAATGCACATCATTTGTGGCAACAAGCGGTATGCCGGTCTCCTTTGATATGTCGATTAATGCTTTGTTTACGGCAATTTGGTCTTCAATTCCGTGGTTTTGCAGTTCAAGGTAGAAGTTCCCCCTGCCAAAAACACTGTCATACCACAAGGCGGTCTCCTTCGCCTTTTGAGAATCGCCCTTTAAAATAAGCTTTGGTATTTCCCCTGCAAGGCAGGCGGAAAGGGCGATCAGCCCTTCGTGGTGCGTTTCAAGCAGCTCACGGTCAACGCGGGGCTTGGAGTAAAACCCTTCTGTAAAGCCGAGCGATACAAGGCGGATAAGATTTTTGTATCCTGTATTGTTTTCGCAAAGCAAAACCAAGTGGGTGTAGGGGGTATCGCTGCCCTTTTGCTTGTCAAAGCGGCTTGCGGGGGCTACATACACCTCGCAGCCGATAATCGGCTTTACCCCCTTTTTAAGGGCGTATTTATAAAAGTCAATAACGCCGTACATTACCCCGTGGTCGGTGATGGCAATGCTTTTCTGACCAAGCTCATGTGCTTTGTCTATCAGCTGCTCAATGCGGCAGCAACCGTCAAGCAGACTGTACTCGGTATGAACGTGAAGATGTGAAAATGCCATAATCCGACCTCCTTTTATTGTGCGGCAATTTAAAACCGTTTAATTTTGATTTTTTGCCTTTTCGTAAATTTCAATTATTTTTGCGAACCTGTGGCTAAGCCCCGATACGGTCAGCGGCGAGTCGGCCAGTCGACACAGCTCTTTAAGGGTCGCTTCGGGGTTGTTTTTGCGAAGCAGCGCCACCTCAAGCAACTCCTGCGGGAGGCTGTAAAGCTTGTCGGTCTTTTCAAGATATTCTATGGCGGTGCGCTGCCTTATCGAAGCCTCGACCGTTTTTGAAATATTGGCGCTGTCGCAGTTGCCCGCGCGGTTTATGTTGTTTTTAACGCTCTTTATAATTTTGGTGTCGATAATATCAAGGGTCAGCCTTGAAGCCCCCATAAAGGTGAGAAGATCCTCAATTACCGAGCTTTCCTTTGTGTAAAGCTGGAATCTGCCGTTTCGGGCGGAGATTTTAAGCGGTATTCCATGCTTTTCAAGTAAGTCTTGAAGTTCTTCGGCCGCTTGTTTGGTTTTAACGTTAAATTCGGCACGGTACTCCTTTTCGGGGTCGTTAATGTTGCCGCAGGCAAGAAACGCCCCCCGTATGAATGCGGGTACGCAGCAATCCCTGTAAAAAAGCGCGGGGTTAATAACCCGTTCACTTACCCCGAAATCCTGCGACGCTAAAATTTTAAGCCTGTCCGATTCGTCGGTCACCTCGGCTATAAAGGTCGGGCGCACCGACCCACCACTGCGGATTTCAGGCCATATTCGGTATTCGGAGTAGACCGCATCGCAGTAGCCTTCGGCCACCTCGCGGTGTCCGGTCTGCAGGCAGATTCGCTTTATAGAAAAAGACCTGCCAAACAGCATAAATCCATAGGTGTAAGCGGATTTACAGCAGCCCGACAGACGAAGTTTCAAAAGTTCGTTTTTTACTTCTGAACAAAAAGACATTTTAATCCTACCTTTTCAGAATATCACGGTGGATAATTGTACAGTCATAGTTTTTATTCTTCAAGTGTTCGCCGACAAGCTCCGCAAATGTTACCGAGCGGTGCTTGCCACCCGTGCAGCCGATGGCGATGGTAAGCTGGCTTTTGCCCTCCTTTTCGTACAAAGGTACCGAAAAGTCGACAAACGAAAGCAGCTTTTCAAGAAAGACCTTACTGTCGTTACTTTCCATCACATAATCGCGAACACTTTTGTCAAGTCCGGTCTTGTCCTTTAGTTCTTCAATATAATAAGGGTTCGGAAGACATCTTACGTCAAATACCAAATCCGCCTCCGAATCAAGGCCGTACTTAAAACCGAAGGACATACAGCGGATTTTCAGAACGTTTTTGTCGTTTCCGTAGAAAATGCCGGTCAGCTTTTCCTTTAGCTGTGCTATGGAAATATGGCTTGTGTCAATGATATAGTTGGATTTAAGCCTTATGCCCTCAAGCTTTTTCCGCTCGTTTTTGACGGCGGCGGCTATGGATACCGCGCCGTCCTGACTTAACGGGTGCTTGCGGCGGTTTTCCTTGTAGCGGCGTACAAGTATTTCATCGGCCGCGTCAAGAAAAAGAATTTTGTAATCGATTTTACGGTGAGCAAGTTCGGCAAGTATTTCGTTTATGCTGTCAAACATATCGCCACCGCGAACATCGGTTACCAGCGCCATTTTCCTAAGGGTGACATTGCCGCTTTGAGCCATATCCACAAAGGCGGGTATTATTTGGGGCGGCACATTGTCGACACAGTAAAAGCCCATATCCTCAAGAGCGTTTGCCGTCTGGGATTTTCCGGCGCCCGACATTCCGGTTACGATTATAAGTTCCACCCTTTAATTCCTCCCGACAAAAATTACTTCCGGTTCAAGCAATACGCCGTTGTTTTTTTGAACGGTTGATTTTACAAGTTCTATAAGCTTTAAAATATCGTCGGTAGTGGCTCCTCCGGTGTTGATTATGAAGCCGGCGTGCTTTTGGCTGACCGCGGCGCCGCCTACCGATACGCCTTTTAAATTATTTTGCTCAATAAGGGTGCCGGCAAAATGCCCCTTAGGGCGTTTGAAGGTGCTTCCGGCGCTTGGAAATTCAAGCGGCTGACTTAGCTTTCTTTTTTCCATGTATTCGTTCATTTTGTTCCAAATCTCTTTTGAATCGCCTTTTTTAAGGCGGAAAACGGCTTTGGTTATTATAATATCGCCGGCGGTTTTGAAAATGCTGGTTCGGTAACCGAGTTGCATATCTTTTTTTTCAATTATACCCGTCTGACCGCTTAAGGTAACATATTCGGCCGACACGGCCACCTGCGAAATCTCGCCACCGTAGGCGCCCGCATTCATGTAAAGCGCGCCGCCCACGCTGCCGGGGATTCCGTAGGCAAACTCAAGCCCCGAAAGTCCCGCGTTTGCCGCCGCCACGCAGAGTGCCGAAAGGGAGGCTCCGGCGCCCGCCGTAATGGTGTCCTCCTCAACGGATATTTCATCCATATCGGAAAGGTTTATAACCGCCCCTTCAATCCCACGGTCCGAAACCAGCAGATTAGAGCCCTTTCCGATAACGGTTACCGGAACGCACAAAGCCTTTGCGGTTTCCAGTAGAGTTGAAAGCACCGAAGCACAGCCGATATTTATAAAAATATCAGCCGCCCCACCGGTTTTAAAGCTGGTGTGTTTGCACATGGGTTCGTTTCGTTTAACATCCAGACCTAACTCTGAGCAAAAGCTTTCAAAAACACTGTACTGCATAAATTCTCCCGCTGATTGTAGTAAATTGTGTAAAAACTTTATTTGTTGCTGTATAGGTTGCAAATGAAGGCCGCACCAATAATGCCGGCATCGTTTCCAAGCTGCGCGGTCTTGATTTCGGTTTTTTTAGAAAGATTGCAGGTGTAATTTTCGCCCTCTACAATCTGTTTTACGGGCAAGGTCAAATAATCGCCCTCTTTGGAGATCCCGCCGCCAATGCACAGCACTTCCGGCTGGAAGATGTTTATATTGTTGGCTATTCCGACGGCGACGTAGTAAATATAATTGTCAACAACCGCCTTTGCGGCCGTATCGCCCTGCCGCATAGCGTTAAAGGCGGTTTTTCCGCTGACAGCGTTAATATCGCCGTCCACCAGCTGCCACATAAGGCTGTTCGGGTATCTTAACATAGCCTGTTTGGTCTGGCGGATAAGGGCAGTGGCCGAGGCATACGCCTCCCAGCAACCAAGACGGCCGCAGCTGCATGCTTCGCCGTTCATGCTGATAACTACATGCCCGAGCTCGGCTCCGGCATAGTTGGAGCCGGCGTATATCTTGCCGTCTATTATCACGCCGCCGCCGACACCGGTACCAAGGGTAATCATTATAAAGTTTTTGCTGCCCCGTCCCGCGCCGGCTATATATTCGCCGTAAGCTGCGGCGTTAGCGTCGTTTTCAAGGTAAAAATCAATTCCGGTGCGGTCTTTCAGCATATCGGCAAGCTTTACATCAAAAAATCCGAGGTTGTTGGAGTAGGATACTATTCCGTTTTGAGGATCTATAGCTCCAGGTGATCCGACACCCGCGGCGTCAATATCCGATTTTTGAAGTCCGGCGTTTTTAATTGCCTCCAGCGCCACGGCTGCCATATCGTCGGCAATCTCTTCAGCCGGACGGGGGCAGTTGGTCTTTCTTTTGGCGGTTGCTATTATGTTATAGTTTTGATCCACAACCCCTGCTACTATGTTTGTTCCTCCAAGGTCAATGCCTAATTTATACATAATTTAACGCTCCTTAAATATTAACAAAAATTAAATTTTAAAAGGGACTTACCGGTTGATTGGCCGCGGCATCATCCGAATCGTCACTCACCATGCCGAGCCGCCGCAGCAGATCCTCCGCCGCATTGTAGCCCAGCTTCTTTTGACGGCTGTTCATGGCCGCAACCTCAATAATAACGGCAAGGTTTCGTCCCGGCTTTACAGGGATGGTAAGGGAGGGAATCTCAAGGTCAAGTATGTTTGTGGTCTGGTTTTCAAGCCCCATTCGGTCGTATGATTTATTTATATCCCACGGCTCAAGGTGGATTACAAGGTCGATTTTTTCGGTAAGCTTTACGGCTCCCGCACCGAAAATACGGCTGGCATTTATAATACCTATTCCGCGAAGCTCAATAAAATGCCTGATATTGTCCGGCGCGGTGCCCACAAGGGATTTACTGGAAACACGTCTTATCTCGACCGCATCGTCGGCTATAAGACGGTGGCCTCTCTTGACAAGCTCAATGGCGGTTTCACTTTTACCGACTCCACTTTCTCCAAGCAAAAGAATACCTTCGCCGTAAACCTCAACCAGCACGCCGTGGCGGATAACCCTTGGCGCCAAATGGAGGTTTAAAAAGGCTATCAGCGCCGCCGTGAATTCGGAGGTCGGCTCGGATGTTCTTAAAACCGGTACCCCGTACTCCTTGGCGATTTTTGTATACATCTCGCTAACCTCAAGCCCGCGGCAGAAAATGACCGCAACCGGATTTTTGGAAAAAAGCTCACGCAGCCGCTTTTCTGCCTTTTCCTCGGTAAAGCGGCGAAGGAAGCTTTCCTCGCTTTTTCCGATTATTTGAATACGGTCAGGGTCAAAAAACTCGAAATATCCCGCCATTTGAAGCCCCGGGCGATTTACGTCGGCAGAGGTTATAAGAATATCCTTAGCTTTGCCGGGCATATTCAGAATTTCGAGCGAAAATTCAGATATCAGCTTGTCAAGCGAGACAGAAAACCCATTATGCAAAACAAACCCTCCTAATATATAATATCACTTATGCTAATTATAATATAAACATTGCCAAAAATCAAAGTATTTCGGAGTAAATTTAAGCCATTTTTCAACTTTTCCCTTGATAATAGTCATACAAGGACTTATAATTGATGTATGCTGAATATTGGAAAAGCAAATTATTCGCGCGATAAAGCCGCACAAGTTCACACAAAAACGGCACAAAAAAGCCGTTTTTGCATGAATTCAGAAATTATAAGATAAACTTACATAAAGGACGAGAAATTTTTATGAAGCTTGGCATGGTCGGACTTCCCAATGTCGGGAAATCAACCCTTTTTAACGCAATAACCAACGCTGGCGCGCAGTCGGCTAATTACCCCTTTTGCACCATTGAGCCGAATGTGGGTATGGTCAGCGTTCCGGACGAGAGGCTTGAAAAACTGGCTGAAATTTATAAGCCCGATAAATTCACCCCCGCGGTAATCGAATTTGTGGACATTGCCGGACTTGTAAAGGGCGCCTCCAAAGGCGAGGGGCTTGGCAACAAATTTTTGGCCAATATACGCGAGGTGGATGCCATTGTTCACGTGGTTCGCTGCTTTGAAAGTGACGATATTATACACGTTGAAGGCTCGGTCGACCCTGTAAGGGACATTGAAACCATAAATATTGAACTTATTTTGTCGGACATGGAGATTGTCCAGCGCCGCCTTGACAAAGCCTTAAAGGCATTAAAGGGCGACAAGAAAATGCAGGGCGAGGTTGACTTTTTAAAAAGGCTTATGGAGCACCTTGAAAAGGGACTGCCCGCCCGTTCGGTTGAAATTAAGGACGACAGCGAGGAGGAAATTTTAAACACCACCCCGCTTTTGTCGGCAAAGCCGGTTATATACGCCTGCAACATGAGCGAGCAGGATTTTACAAACGGCATTGAAGGAAACCAAAATTACGAGAAGGTCAAAAAGATAGCCGCCGCCGAAAAGGCCGAAATTCTGCCTATATGCGCCGCTTTGGAGGCGGAGATTTCCTCACTTCCCGAGGAAGAGAAAATAATGTTTTTGGAAGAACTGGGGCTTGAGCGTTCCGGTCTTGACCGAATGATACAAAAGTGCTACTCGCTTTTAGGGCTTATATCATTCCTGACCGCCGGCAAGCCCGAAGTGCGCGCCTGGACAATAAAGAAAGGCACTAAGGCTCCGCAGGCCGCGGGCAAAATTCACTCGGATTTCGAGCGCGGATTTATCCGCGCGGAGGTTATTTCCTTTGATGATTTCATAACCTGCGGCGGCAGCATGACCGCGGCCAAAGAAAAGGGTCTTGTCCGCAGCGAGGGCAAGGAATACGTAATGAACGACGGGGACATCGTGCTGTTTAGGTTTAACGTATAATTCCCGAATTTCTTTTGGCGGGAGACCGGCTTAAAGCAAATTAATCTGATAAAGGTCGTGTAGCAGTTGGATTTTTTGCACAGAACCTGGGCGGAGATTGATATTAGCGCCCTTATTCACAATTTTAAAATCATAAAGGCCGCGGCCGACGGCGCTAAAATAATGGCGGTGGTAAAGGCCAACGCCTATGGCCACAGCGTTGCCGATATTGCCCCCGCGCTTCAAAGCGAGGGAGCGGATTTTTTTGCCGTTTCAAACATTGAGGAGGCCATGCAGTTAAGGGAAATTGGCATTGTAAAGCCGATTTTAATTCTCGGCTACACCCCTCCCGAAATGGCGCGGGAGCTGGCTTTAAACGACATTTCACAGTGTGTCTATTCTTCCGAATACGCGGCACTTTTATCAAACTTTGCTAAAAAGAATAACGTAACAGTTAAAATACATATTAAGCTTGACACCGGAATGTCAAGACTCGGCTTTAACTGCCGAAGCGATGATTTGCCCGAAATTGAAAAGGCGGCATATGCCGCGGAGCTTCCCTTTCTTTCGCTTGAGGGCGTTTTCACCCATTTTGCCGTTGCCGACCGAACCGCGAAAAACGAGGACGGTTTTACGGAAAAACAGTTTTCACGCTTTTTAGCGGCGTTAAGGTTTTTAAAGGAACGCGGGATAGAGCCTCCAATCAGGCATTGCTGCAACTCTGCCGCGCTGCTAATAGATCACGATAAGCACCTTGACCTGTGCCGCCCGGGGATTATTCTTTACGGGCTTAAACCCTCTTATGAGCTTGATTTAAAAGAGGATTTAATTCCCGTAATGACACTAAAATCGGTTGTGTCAATGGTTAAGGAAATCGGCCCTTCGGACACCGTAAGCTACGGCAGAACCTTTAAGTGTGAAAGAAAAATGAGGATTGCGACCGTTGCCGCCGGATATGCCGACGGGTACCCCCGCCTGCTTTCAAACAAGGGGTATGTCCTGATAAGGGGCAAAAAGGCTCCAATTGTAGGCAACGTCTGCATGGATCAGATTACGGTTGACGTAAGCGGCATAGAAGGCGTATCCATGGGGGATGAGGTAATACTGTTCGGCAAGGAGTTGTCGGTTGATATTCTGGCCAATCTATGCGGCACCATCAATTATGAAATTGTCTGCGGCATATCCCCCAGAGTGCCGAGAATAATAAAAAAATAACCGCCCTTTGCGTTAAACGCAGCTTTTCCGGCAAAGCATACTTTTGCCGGATTTTTCATATTTTAAGGTTTGAGGAGTGTAAAAATGAAGATTGCCGTTGTTACCGGCGCTTCGTCGGGGCTTGGGGAGCAGTTTGCGCTTAATATTGATAAAACAAGAAAAGATTTAGATGAAATATGGCTTATAGCAAGGCGTGAGGATAGGCTTCGAGACCTTTCCTTGCGGCTTTCAAAGCCCGCAAGAATATTCCCAATGGATATTACCGATACGCAAATGCTAAAAAGCTACACTGCCGCGCTTGAGGAATTTGGTGTGCAGGTGGAACTTCTTATTAACAACGCCGGATTTGGAAAACTTAAGCCTTTTGACGAGTTGACGGCAGAGAAAAACTGCGGTATGGTAAGGCTTAACTGTGAAGCGCTTGTAAATACGACTTCCAAAACCCTTCCTTTCATGGGAGCAGGCGGGGAGATAATCAATGTTTGCTCGATTGCTTCCTTTGCGCCCACCGCCCGCATGGCGGTTTACAGTTCAACAAAGGCCTTTGTTTTAAGCTTTTCAAGGGCATTAAGAGAGGAACTGAAAGTCCGCAAAATCAACGTCTTGGCCGCCTGCCCGGGGCCTATGGATACGGAGTTTCTGCCGATTGCAGGGATAGCGAAAGGTACCAGCCGCGCCTTTGACACCCTGCCGAAGGTAAGCCCTGAAGTGATGGCGCAAAAGGCGCTTAAAGCCTCCCGCAAGGGAAGGGCGGTTTACACCAATCGCGTAATTTATAAGCTTTACCGCCTTGTCGCAAAGCTTTTGCCCCACAGTCTGGTTATGAAGATGGCAAAGACTTAAATTTTTGTTCGGTTTATGGCGAATCGGCAAAAAATTGATGACATTATTTACCTTTGGTAGTATAATAAGATTATTCCTGTTTTGCTTGCGTACTTTGCGAAAAAGGCACAAGCTTTTTCAAAACGGCGGCGTCTTGGCGAGTACACTTTATTTGCCGCTGTATTTTCTATAAATTCGCCGTACAGAGCGAAGATTATCCTTAATAAGGAGTGTTTTAAGTGCGAATCAAAAGCCGATATCTGGCTTTTTTGTTTACCGGATTAATCCTCCTTTTCGGCTTTTATATAGGCGGATTGTTCCCGTTTGGAAAAGGTACAATTTCATGGTGCGATATGAACCAGCACGGAATACCCCTGCTTTGCGATTTTAAAGACATACTTGCGGGCAAGGCGGGTATGTTCCTCAATATGAAAAATGCCTTCGGTATGAATTTTTACGGGGTGTTTTTCTTTTTTCTGTCCTCTCCTTTTTCTTTTGCGGCGGCATTTGTGCCTAAGGCCGACATACCTTTTTTGATGAACATTTTAGTCGTGGTAAAGCTTTGCCTTGCGGCCTTTACCGCAGCCCTTTTCTTTGAAAAATACGCTTCGAAAATCGGCGTCGGGCTTCAGGCCTTTCTCGGAACCGCTTACGGGCTGTGCGGATACGGTATGCTCTTTTATCAGAACATAATGTGGCTTGACATTATGTATCTTTTTCCGGTGCTTATGATAGGCGCCGTTAAGCTTATAAAAGAAGGAAAACCCGCAACCTTTGTGCTGACACTCAGTCTTTGCGTGGTTATGAACTATTATATAAGCTTTATGGTCTTTATTTTTGTTATTGTCTTTTTCGGGCTGTACGCGCTTTGGTACAAGACTGCCGACCATACGGTCTTTGTAAATCTCGGGATTTGCGGGGTACTCTCCCTTGTGCTTTCGGCGATTGTATGGATACCCTGCTTTCTTCAGTACACCGACTCGGCAAGAACGGCCTCGGTTTTGTCACAGCTGGCATCAAGCAGCTTTTTTGCCGAAATGCACACCACTTTGTCGATACTGCTTTGCACCGGAATTGTGTTTGCGGTATTGGCGCTGATAATACCAAGGCTTTCGGTGGCGGACGGCGATACCCGCTTTTTAATGCTTCTGCTGGTCGCGGTAGGTATGCCGCTGGTTATTGAGCCGGTAAACCTTATGTGGCATACCGGCAGCTATATGGCCTTTCCGGCACGTTACGGATTTGTTACCGTTTTTGCAGCGCTTATGCTTGTGGCAAAAGAGCTGTCGGATATTCAGTACTCCGAAAAATCGGATTATATGATAGTTACCATTCTTTTCTTAATAATTTCTGCTCTTTCGGTGTTTATGATAGGGTTTACAAACAAGAATTCCGAAGTGCTTTCAACCTATATTAAAACCCTTTGGGGCAATGAGGAATTTTTAAGTAATCTTGCTATTATAACGATTTTTGCCGCCTTGGCCTCGCTGGCGGTTCTTATCTACGCCAAGAAAAGGTATTTAAGCCGCGCGGTTGTTACGGTTTTTCTCTGCATAATTTTGGCGGCTCAGGGGCTTTGCTCGGTTCATATTTACATGACCTCGGCCAAAGGGTCGTTTCATATGTATAATTACCGCACCTTCCTGGATTTAGCCGATATTTTAAATGATGATAAATTTTACCGTGTCAACACCGAGGCAAGGCTGGCCGACGTAAATATGACCGGTGCTGCCGGCTTTAACAGCATTTCGCATTATACCTCGCTGAATAATCGCTATACCATGGAGGCCGCAAAACAAATGGGTTACAGCGGCTATTGGATGGAGACGGCCAACTGGGGCGGAAGCCTGTTAAGCGATGCACTTTTAAGCATCGGCTGCACGGTCTACTTGGAAGACGGTAATCTTTTCATCAATAAAAATCCGCGTTATTTCGGTCTTGGCATTAAAGCGGCAGAGGATGTCCCCAAAGAGCTTTCGGATGTTGACAGATTGATGTCGCTGGACTACGCCTTCGGGCGGATAACCGGCAGCGTTTCGTGTGTCAAGCAGTATGCTCCCTCATTTTTTGAGTACTGCGATTATACCGCCGGCAAGGACGGATATGAGATTGTAAGCACTATCGAGCAAAATAGCAGTCAGGACAGCGCGATATATTATAATATTTTCGTAAACGGCAAGCAGACCTTGTATTTTGACTGCTATAACGGCTTTTCCAACCGCCTTGTCGAGACGATTAACGGCAGTTTTGCCATAAGAGTCAACGGTGAGCTTATATCCTCCTATTATCCGGCGCAGAAAAACAACGGGCTTTTGAATCTCGGCAGCTTTGAGGATACGACTGTTACGGTTAAGGTTACGGTACTTAAAGATGTCGAATGTTCCTCATTCGGGCTTTTCGGAGTTGAGGAGGATGTCTTTGAGGAGGCTTTTAACAAGACCGAAAGCCTTGACCTTAAAACATTAAAAAATACTATTTACGGCCATGTGGAAACGGCCGGCAAGTATTTTATAAGTATTCCGTATTCAAAGGATTATAAAATTACCTTAAACGGGCAAAAAATCAACTATACAAGAGCATTGACCGGATTTATTCTTGTTGATGTTCCGGAAGACGGAGAGCTTAAAATCACAAGAATACCGCAAGGCTTTGTGGCGGGAGCGGTGCTTTCGGTTATCGGTATAGTAATTTTGATTATTTATTTAAGAAATTCAAACCGAATAGAAAATTTAAGCCGGAACTTTAAAAAGGCGGTTTACGGTATCTTTTTGGGCGTTTTTGCTACCGTTATTTTCGTGGTTTACATCTTCTCGATTTTCGTAAACCTTGTGGCCGGATAGCGGGAAACAAGTATAGCCATTGGTAAGCGATTTGGAATAATTAAGTGTTATTAAAACCAAAACCTCGATACACCTTTTCGTATCGAGGTTTTAAAAGTAGTTTCAATTTAATTTTCCTTTGGCGGTATTGATTGAGGAGATGAGCAATTTGCGAATGGTTCCGCATTGTTTGTAAAGATTCTGCACATTTTCATTGTTAACAATGTCGGCTTCAACAAACAATTTTAGCCAGTATTCTGTTTCGTAACACTCTTTTAAAGCTATTTGAAATTTTGAAATGAAATCCGCTTTACTCTGGGCGTAATTCGCTTCATGTATGTTAGCGCCTATCGATGTTGCGGAACGCTCCAGTTGGTTTACAATGGAATAATGCCCCTTGATGGTGTCACATAGTTCTATAGTATTGACCGCAAGCGACATAGACAAATCAATCAGCTTGTTTTCTTTCATGCAGATCACCTCTGCGATTATTTATCATCTTTTATTGGATATTTCTACGGTGGTATGGGCGGTACGAAATAAAATTCGTTTCCACATTTGCGAAGCAAATTTCATACGCCTTGGCGTATTTCATAGCTTTTGCTATTTCATTCGTTCTAAAGGAACGAATTTCATTGAAAAAAGCAAGTCTTGCGACTTGCTTTTTTCATGGAGCGGGTGATGGGAATCGAACCCACACGACCAGCTTGGAAGGCTGGGATTCTAGCCATTGAACTACACCCGCAGTTATTTGAACGAACATTATAATATCATAAACCTCTTAATTAGTCAAGTTTTTTTGCTGAAATTTTTTAAAAATTTCGCTGTATTTTTAACTTATAAAACGGCAAAAAATTAAAAATGCTTGACAAAAACAGGTGATAATGCTATACTTTCTAAAAAAATAAATGCGTTGAAGGAAAGCGGGTTTACATCACGACTTTAAGAGAGCCGGCGGCTGGTGCGAGCCGGTAGGGCGGTGTGGACTTTATCTCGTTCCGGAGCAGAGCGGCCGAAACTAAAGTAAGCCGCTACGGAATGCCCCGTTATCATGGCAAAAGGCTTGTTAGAGCCTTGCAAAGAGACCGTTTTTTAACGGTAATCAGGGTGGTACCGCGAAGTAATTTCGTCCCTGAGACTGCTTTTAGCAGTCTCGGGGCTTTTTTTATACACAAGCCTTCAATGACCGAATTGACGAAAGAGAGTGTTTTTATGAAAATCCAAATTTCCGACAAAACCCTTTGCAGACAGGAAAATTCCTTTAGCTTTAAAGAAAAAATCGAGATAGCAAGACAGCTTGAAAAGCTTTGTGTTGACACAATAGAGCTGCCTTCCATACAAAATGTCAAAGCCGATACGCTACTTATTAAAACAATCGCTTCCTTTGTGAAAAACAGCGTTATTTCGGTCTGCGCCGGCGAAAGTAAGGAAAGCCTTGAAAACGCCTTGACTGCCCTTGCTACCACCGCTCATCCGAGAATCAGGGTGGAGCTGCCGGTTTCCCCTTTCGGGATGGAGTATATGTTGCATATGAAAGCGCCGCAAATACTCGAAACTGCGGCCGAACTTATAGCGCTTGCAAAAGAAAAATGCCAAGAGGTTGAGTTTTGCGCCTTTGATGCTGCCCGCGCGGAGGAGGACTTCTTAAAAGAGGCAATCACCGCGGCCGTAAATGCCGGAGCGACGATTATCACGGTTTGTGACAGCGCCGCCGAGATGATGCCCGACTCTTTCGGAGAATTTGTTGCCAAAATTAAGGTTCTTGTGCCGGAGAATGTGACGGTCGGCGTTTGTGCCTGCAACAAAAACGGTTTGGCGGCGGCGAATGCCATAATTGCAATAAAAAACGGTGCGCGGATTATTAAAACCAACGTAGGCGGCGAGGAAATCGACCTTAAAACGGTTGCCGAAATCTTGCGCAACTGCGGCAGGGCAATCGGTTTTGATTCGGGGGTTAAGTATACCGAAATGCACCGCATTATAAAGCAGATTAACTGGATTATTTTAAACGCCAAGAACGAAAAATCGGCTGTTACGGTTGTCGAACCCGACCGCAGCGGTATTCACCTTGATTCAAATGACGACAAGGATGCGGTTGCTGCCGCTGTTTTAAAGCTGGGGTATGACCTAAGTGACGAGGACATCACAAAGGTTTATGAGGAGGTCATGCGTGTAGCGGCGAGCAAAATGGTAAACGCCAAGGAACTTGATGCCATTGTCGCAAGCGTTGCCTTGCAGGTTCCGCCCACCTATAAGCTTGTAAGCTATGTTATCAACAGCGGCAACATTATTACTGCCTCCGCCCAAATAACCCTTGAAAGGGACGGAGAAAAGCTTCAGGGCATTTGCATAGGCGACGGTCCGGTAGACGCGGCCTTCCTTGCCATTGAGCAGATTATCGGCCGCCATTATGAGCTGGACAATTTCCAAATCCAGTCGGTAACCGAGGGTAAAGAGGCTATGGGCTCGGCGGTTGTCAAGCTGCGCTCGGGCGGAAAGCTCTACTCCGGAACCGGTATTTCGACCGACATTTTGGGCGCAAGTATACGCGCTTTTTTGAGCGCCGTAAACAAAATCGTTTATGAGGAGGCATTATAATGAAATTTTCTTTCATGACCAAGGGCTGGCACTCAATCAGCTTTGATGAATTCTGTAACGTTGCCAAGGAGCTTAAATTTAAAGGTATAGAGCTTCATAACATACATAATCCTCTTTTTACCGATAAAGACGGCGCCTTCCATGACTATGCCGCGGCCTCAACCCTTAGAAAGCTTTATGAGATGAAGCTGGAGCTGCCCTGCATTGACACTATATGTGATATAGCGGTTCAAAACGCGGTTGATGAAAATATTGCGGAAATTACCGCCTGCTTAAATGTTGCCGCAAATCTTAAAATACCGTACGTGCGGCTTCACGCTTGCGACACCGTGTATACCGAAGAAAAGAACAAGGCAACAACCGACCTTTTAAAAAAGGTGCTTCCCATGGCCGAGGAAAAGGGCGTAACCCTGCTTGTCGAAACCAGCGGGATTTATTGCGATACCGCAAAGCTGCGGGATTTGCTTGACAGCTTTGCCTGCGACAGTCTGGCGGCTTTATGGGATATGTACTCCCCTTATTTCAATGCCGGCGAACAGCCCGAAGCCACAATTCAAAATCTCGGCGCCTATATAAAGCATGTGCATATAAAGGATGCGGTCAGGACAGAAAAGGGTGTCGAATTTTGTCTTATCGGCGAGGGGGAAATGCCGATTATCGAAATGATGCAGGGGCTTCGTTCCCTTAATTACGACGGCTTTTTCTCCCTTGAGTGGCACCCCAAATGGTGCGAAGAGCTTGATGACATGGAAATCATCTTCTCACAGTTCATAAACTACATGAAGCAGTTCGGGGATACCTCCAAGAGTGATAATTCCCTTTACTACAACCGCGATCATACGGGAAGATACGTCTGGGAAAAGGACAGGTTAATAGATGCCACCTTTTCGCAGGTTTTAGACCGCATGGTGGAGGAGTTTCCCGACCAGTACGCCTTTAAATACACCACCCTTGACTACACAAGGACATACAGCGAGTTCAGGGACGATGTTGACCTTTTCGCCCGCTCCCTTATTTCAATGGGGGTAAAGGCGGGAACCCACGTTGCGGTATGGGCTTCCAACGTGCCGCAATGGTTTATTGCCTTTTGGGCAACCGTTAAAATAGGCGCTGTGCTTGTAACCGTAAATACCGCCTACAAAATTCACGAGGTTGAATACCTTTTAAGGCAGTCGGACACCCATACCCTTATTATGACCCAGGGCTCGAAGGACTGCAACTACGGTGAAATAATTGCTCAGCTTTGTCCCGAGCTTGAAAATACAAAGCCCGGCACACCGCTTCACAGCAAGCGGCTGCCCTTCCTTCGAAACGTAATAACCGTAGGATACAAGCAAAAGGGCTGCATGACATGGGCGGATGCCGTCGCCCGCGCTTCGCAGGTGCCGGTAAGCGAGGTTTACCGCATGGCGGCGTTGGTTGACAAGGATGATGTCTGCAATATGCAGTACACCTCCGGCACGACAGGTTTCCCTAAAGGTGTTATGCTGACACACTATAATGTTGTGAACAACGGAAAGTACATAGGCGACCATATGGATCTTTCGACCGCCGACCGCATGATGATTCAGGTTCCGATGTTCCACTGCTTTGGCATGGTGCTTTCCATGACCGCCTGCATGACCCACGGTTCCACCATGTGCCCGCTGCCATACTTTTCGCCCAAGCCGGCGCTGGCCTGTGTCAACGCCGAGCGGATTACCGCATTTAACGGCGTGCCCACAATGTTTATTGCCATGATGCAGCATCCGGACTTTAAGAAGACCGATTTTTCACATGTAAGAATAGGTATTATGGCCGGCTCGAACTGCCCTGCGGAGCTTATGAAAAAGGCCTCAAAAGACATGAATATGCGGGAAATAATATCTGTCTACGGCCAGACCGAGGCCTCACCGGGCTGCACCATGAGCAGCTATTACGATTCGCTTGAGGTGCGTACCGAAACGGTAGGCTCCGCCTTTGCTCATATCGAATGTAAGATTATTGACCCTGAAACCGGCAAGGAGTGTCCCGACGGTGTCAGCGGTGAGTTTGTCGTGCGCGGCTACAATGTAATGAAAGGGTATTATAAAATGCCCTCCGCCACCGCTTTGGCCATTGACAAGGACGGTTGGCTCCACACAGGCGACCTTGCGACCAGACGGCCGGACGGGAACTTTTGCATAACCGGCAGACTTAAAGACATGATAATACGCGGCGGAGAAAACATTTATCCGAAAGAGATAGAGGAGTTTATCTACACCTGCGACAAGGTGCGGGATGTACAGGTTATCGGCGTGCCTGATGAAAAGTACGGCGAGGAGATAATGGCCTGCATTATATTAAAAGACGGGGAGACCATGACCGCTGATGAAATGAGGTCTTACATAGCTGCCAACCTTGCCCGCCACAAGGTTCCAAGGTACATTGAATTTGTTGACAGCTTCCCTATGAACGCCGCAGGTAAAATTTTGAAATACAAAATGCGCGAAGAAGCTGCAGAAAGGTTGGGACTTTCGAAAAAATAAAATGGTAAACGGAATTTATGTAATAGATGCACATTGCCATATATACCCCGAAAAGATTGCCGCCAAGGCCGTTGCCGGCACCGACAGGTTCTACGGCGGAAAATCGGTGGGTACCGGTACGGTCGGCGATCTTTTGGAAAGGGGAGCCGAGGCCGGCATTGACCGTTTTATCGTTCAGTCGGTTGCCACAACGCCGAAACAGGTGCGAAGCATTAATGATTTTATCGCATCGCAGGTGTCCGAAAATCCGCAAAGGTTTATAGGCTTTGGCACACTGCACCCCGACAGCGAGGATATAAACGGGGATGTTGAACACTTAATGGAGCTGGGACTTAAAGGCGTAAAGCTGCACCCCGATATTCAGGCATTTAAAATCGACGACTACCGCTGCCTTAAAATCTATGAGATTTGTGAGCAAAAGGGGCTGCCGATTTTAATGCACACCGGTGACTACCGCTTTGATTACTCAAATCCCAACCGCCTTTTGCCGATTTTGGATATTTATGAGAATTTAACGGTCATAGGGGCGCATTTGGGCGGCTGGTCGGTTTGGGATGAGGCATGCGAAAAATACGCCGGAAAACCGAAATTTTATGTTGACTGTTCCTCGAGTTTCAGTTATTTGAAACCCGAAAAGGCACTTGAAATTATACGCCGCTACGGCGCCGACAGGGTGCTTTTCGGCACCGATTACCCGATGTGGTCGCCAAAGGCCGAGCTTGAATATTTTTTGGCTCTCGGTCTTGACGAACACGAAAAAGAGTGTATACTAAATATAAACGCCAAGAAGCTTTTAAATTTGGAGTAGTACGGCCTTGACACAGAGAATTAAGATTTGGAGAAATTGTGATGAGTAATTATAATATCGAGACAAAGTGTGTCCAAAGCGGGTATACTCCGGGCAACGGGGAACCGCGCGAAATTCCGATTATTCAAAGCACAACCTTTAAATATGCCACCTGCGAGGAAATGGGAAAGCTCTTTGACCTTGAGGCAAGCGGCTATTTTTATACTCGGCTTCAAAATCCTACAAACGATATGGTGGCGGCCAAGATCTGTGATATGGAGGGCGGCGCCGCCGCAATGCTGACCTCCTCTGGTCAGGCTGCATCCTTTTACTCTGTTTTTAATATAGCCTCCTGCGGCGATCATGTTGTCTGCTCTGCCTCAATTTACGGCGGAACATATAACCTTTTTGCCGTTACCATGAAAAGAATGGGGGTTGAATTTACCTTTGTTTCCCCCGACTGCTCGGAGGAAGAGCTTAACGCGGCATTCCGCGAAAACACAAAGGCGGTTTTCGGGGAAACCATAGCCAACCCGTCTTTGGTTGTTCTTGATATTGAAAAGTTCGCAAAAGCGGCTCACAGCCACGGGGTACCGCTTATTATTGACAATACCTTTGCCACACCGGTCAACTGCCGCCCCTTTGAATGGGGAGCCGACATTGTAACCCATTCCACCACAAAGTATATGGACGGTCATGGCGCCGCCGTGGGCGGATGCATTGTCGATTCAGGCAAATTTGACTGGAGCAAATATCCGGATAAATTCCCGGGACTTTGTACTCCGGATGAAAGCTATCACGGCGTTATATATACCAAGCGCTTCGGAATAGAGGGCGCGTATATCACAAAGGCAACCGTTCAGCTTATGCGTGATTTAGGCTCCATTCAGGCGCCACAAAACGCCTTTTTACTTAATTTGGGGCTTGAAAGCCTGCATGTAAGAATGAAGCGCCACTGCGAAAATGCCCTTGCCGTTGCCGAGTATTTGGAGTCGGACGACAGGATTTCATGGGTCAACTACCCGGGGCTTAAAAGCAGTAAATACTATGAACTGGCCAAAAAGTATATGCCGAACGGCACTTGCGGCGTTGTAAGCTTTGGAATAAAGGGCGGAAGAGCCGCTGCCGAACGGTTCATGAAAAATTTAAAGCTTGCGGCCATTGAAACCCATGTTGCGGACGCGCGCACCTGCTGTCTGCATCCGGCAAGCACGACCCACCGCCAGATGAATGACGATGAACTCAAGGCCTGCGGAATCACGCCCGACCTTGTCCGTTTCTCCTGCGGAATTGAAAACTCAGGGGACTTGATTGAGGATATAAAGCAGGCTTTGGATAACATATAAAATTTTAAGGAAAAGGAAAAGCCTATGCCTATTAAAATACCAAACGATTTACCTGCCGTAAAAATTTTGAATGAAGAAAATATCTTTGTTATGACCGAAACAAGGGCCATAACGCAGGATATTCGTCCGCTTAAAATTCTGGTGCTTAATTTAATGCCCAAGAAGATTGAGACCGAAACCCAGCTTTCAAGGCTTCTGGGAAACACTCCCTTGCAGGTGGATCTTGAGTTAATTCATACAAAAAGCCATAAGTCCAAAAACACCTCGGCGGAGCATCTTATCGCCTTTTACAAAACCTTTGACGATATAAAGGATCGCGCCTTTGACGGGATGATTATCACCGGCGCGCCTGTCGAGCAGATGGAGTTTGAAGAGGTTGAGTACTGGAAAGAGCTTTGTGAAATAATGGAATGGACCAAAACCCACGTTCACAGCACCTTCCATATATGCTGGGGGGCGCAGGCGGGGCTTTATTACCATTACGGAATAAAGAAATATCCGCTTGATAAAAAGCTTTTCGGCGTTTTCCCGCACAAGGTGGATTATAAAAAGTCCATACTTTTCCGCGGGTTTGACGATGTGTTCATGGTTCCCCAGTCCCGCCATACCACCGTATCGAGCGAGGATATAAAGCAGGTTAAAGAGCTGCGTATCTTATCAAGCTCTGACGAGTGCGGGGTTTACGCCATATCCACAAAGAACGGCAAGCAGATTTTCATAACCGGCCATTCGGAATATGACCGCGATACGCTGGCCAACGAGTATTTCAGGGACTTAAACGAAGGCCGACCGATTGAAATTCCGAAAAACTATTTCCCGGGCGACGACCCCAAAAACACGCCGGTCGTAACATGGCGTTCGCACGCCAATCTGCTTTTCTCTAACTGGCTTAACTACTTTGTTTACCAGACAACTCCTTACGATATCGAAAAGATAAAAAAGGATTAAACTTATATATTTTCACTTTGCGGCTTGACCGCCCTTATAGTTTTGCTTTTGGACGGCGAAGTCTGCAAAAGATATATAAAAATCAGAAAAACCCGGAAAGACCTGAATCTTTCCGGGATTTTTATGCTTGTAATTAAATAATTATTCTTCCGGCTGGAATTCCTCCTTGCCTGCACCGCAAAGCGGGCATACCCAATCGTCCGGCAACTCGGCGAAGGGCACCTTTTCCTCGGCCTCGTCATAAACATAGCCGCAAAGAGAACATACGTATTTCATATTGACACCTCCAATTTTCTATACAATTCCCCAAACGGGATTGCTTGCAATTTCCTTTATTTGCTTTATGATTTTAAGTGAATTGCCATAAATACAAGTTTTTACAAAAGCTTTGCTTTTATGTATTATACAACAAAAAAATGGAAAAATCCAGCATGATTTTAAATTCTCACGCCTTGCCGAAAAAACGGCAGATAATTTGTGGAAACTATGCAGAAAAAATATTAAAACAGTCCGCAAGGGACTGTTTTAATTAAATGATTTACCCATAAAAAATGGATTTAAATTTTCTTTAATTTTGCAAACGGCTTTTCAAGTGCACTATAGAGTGCTACTCCGCCGATAACCGCGATACCCGCGTTTATAAGGGTCGAACCCTGCGCCAAAACCGCCGCAGCCGTAGCCGCCGACACGCTGGAGCCGGCAAGGCTGAACTGAACGATTTTCCACAGCGTTTCGCCGATTATATTTACCATCATGCCGCAGGAGGCTGCCACAATGGCGGATGCGGTTTTTTGCGGGAATTTATTTTTAAGCAGTGCAAAGAAGAAGCAGATAAGCCCCACAACAATAAACAAGGGGCAAAGAACCACAGTTTTACCCTCATACCCGCTTTTTGCGGCGGGGATTGCAAGCGCGGCGGCAATAAGAATTGATACAGCGCCGGAAATCCAAAGTGCGGTTGCAGGATAGCTTTTGCGATTTTTAAAGAGGGTGAAAACCGCGCCTACCGTAATACCGATTAGGAATTTCAGCAAAAAGGTTTTTGGAGCCGAGTCGGCATGGCCGTTTAAAATATCAAAAAGTCCCATTCCGACAGAACCGGCAAGCCCGCCCTGCCATCCGCCGACAAGCAGTGCCGCCACAACGACTATCAGGTTGCCGAAATGTATGTACATTTGCGCAAAGGGAAAGAAGAAAACCGTCAAGGCGATATAGCACAGTGCAGCGAAAAGCGCAATAAATGTTAAATCAAGCAATTTTTGACGGGGTGTTTTTTTAATCTTTTCTGACATAATATCACTTCCCACTATTGATTTTTTGATTGATTGATAGTATTATACTAATAAAGTGTCCGCTTTAAAATAGCCAATTTCATCTTTTTTTGAAAGGACAGTTTTGCTATGCTGCTTGATTTTGCCGATCTTTCACTTGCCAACAAGGGGGAAATTTATCTTACCCTTTACGAACAGATTAAAAAAGCAATCAAAACAAAGGCCATAAAGCCGGGGGAAAAACTTCCCTCGGTCAGGGAGGCTGCGGCCGAGCTTGGGGTCAGCCGCACGACCATTGAAAACGCCTATACACGCCTTTGCATTGAAGGGTTTGCCGAAAGCATACCTCAAAAGGGGTATTTTATTATTGCCCCTGTCGGCAGAAAGTACACGCCGGCGGCGGAGAAAACTGCCAAAGAGCCAAAAATAATCTACGATTTTTCAAGCCGCAGGGTTGATGAAAAGGCTTCGGATACGAATTTATGGAAAAAGACGGTAAGGTCGGTTTTGTGGGATTCGGGCGAGCTTATTTCCTACGGCGACCCGCAGGGCGAGCCGGGGCTTCGGGCGGCTTTAGCGGATTATTCCTTTAAAGCAAGGGGTGTCTCCGCAAGGGCGGAGAATATTTTAATAGGCGCTGGCGCGGGACCGCTGCTTAACATATTGTGCGGGCTTATCGGCAGGAATGTTACCGTGGGTCTTGAAAACGGCGGTTTTTTCGAAGCTGAAAGAATTTTTTCGGATTACGGAATAAAAACCCTTCCGCTTAAATACGATAAGGACGGAGCCACAATAGATAGCTTAAAAACCCTTGACCCCGACATACTGTTTATGATGCCTTCATTACTGCCCAAAATCAGCCCGACCACCCTTTCCAAGCGGCGAAACAGTATCCGCAAATGGGTGGAGGAGAAAGAAAACCGCCTGATTATAGAGGACGACTACAACGGCGAGCTTCGCTACACCGCCCGAAGCGTTCCGGCATTTCAGCAGCGCTGCCCCCAAAAAACGGTATATATCGGCAGCTTTTCAAAGCTTTTGCTGCCAAGTGTACGAATAGCTTATATGGTATTACCCGACTTTTTGATTTCCCGCTTTAGGGAGTTTTCCCACTGTTATAACCAGACCTGCGGCAAAATCGAGCAATTGGCGCTTGAGAAATACATTTCCTCCGGCAGCCTTGAAAAGCACCTTAAGAAACTTAGAAGACTTTATTACAACAAAAGTCAAATTCTAATTAGGGAGCTTGAGGATAATCTGCGAGTTTTCAAGGCGGCAAGGCTGTATGAATCCTCACTTACGGTCGAGCTTGAAACGACCCTTGACATGGGCAGCTGCCAAATCTGTCAAGCGGCGCTTGAGTATGGCATCAACCTTTTGGAGGCCAAACAAAAGGGATGTGTGCGGCTTTGCTTTGCGGGAATAGCGGAGGAGGAAATTGCGGGAGCGGTAAAATACCTCGACACAGTTTTTGGAAAAATAAAATAATGTGTTGAAAATTGTCGGTTTATATAATATACTGTCTTGTGTGGTTAAATTTCTTATAATTCTTTGGAGGCTTTAAATGTTCAAAAAAATTTTTGCCTTGTGCTTGTGTGTGTGCCTTTTTTCTCTTGCCGGTTGCACCAAAAAAACCGAAAGCTTGAGTATATCAACGGGGGATGAAAGCTCCACAATACAAAAACAAGAGGTTGTCTATAAAAATCCGCTTACCGGACTTGGCGGAATTGATAAAGAGGCTTACGAATCACGTCCGGTCGCGATAATGATTAACAATATATCGACGGCTCAGCCTGTGCAGACAGGACTTACGCAGGCCGACATTGTATATGAAACAGAGGTTGAGGGCGGAATTACAAGGCTTCTTGCGGTTTATCAGAATATCAAGGATGTTGAGCAGATTGGCACTGTCAGATCCGCAAGATATGCATTTATCGATATGGCCTTAGGGCATAACGCAATTTATGTACATCACGGCGCGGACGAGGATTATGCCGGACAGCATTTGAGAAGCACCGACCATTTTGAGGTTGATGTAGGTAACGGCGGCGCCAGAATTTCCAACGGTCTTGCAAAGGAGCATACTCTTTATGCTTACGGCGACAAGATTTGGGAGAAAATACTTTCCTCAAAGCGCACGATTGCCTACCCAAATCCGACCCCGTGGCAGACATTCGCAAGCGAGGATAGCCCCGTAAGCCTTGAATACACAGCGACAAGCGTTACGGTTCCGTTTTCTCCGTCATACAAAACCACTTTTAAGTATGACTCGGTAACCGGCAGATATACAAGGTATTTCAACAACACAGAGCGCAAGGATTACATAACAAAGCAGTCAATTACCTTCAAAAACGTGTTTGTGCTTGAAACTACCATTACAAATTATTCGGACCATTACCACCGCAAGGTCGCCCTTGATTCGGGTGAAGGGTACTACTTTGTAAACGGCACCTACACCAAAATAAAATGGAGCAAGGGTGCCGCATCAAACGGGTTTACCTTCACAAACTTGGACGGCACACCGCTTACCGTAAACCCCGGAAATTCATGGGTGTGTATTGCAAACAAATCGACCTCCAGTCCGATTATAGCATAAAGAAAAAAGAGACTTGAACTGTGGACTGTTCAAGTCTCTTTTGTTTTTTGTATTAGGATATTCTGCTATTACACGTGGGAGATGGAGCCGAGCGGCAGAAAATATACAGGCTTAATTTGTGCGGTTTAAAATATTCTGAAGCTCCCGCATTTTTTCATCGGTTGGTTCGGGGGTGCCTTTTAAGGGGAAGGGTCTGCCCATATTATCGTACTTTGTTTCGCACAGCTTTCTAAAGGGCAGCAGTTCGGTCTTTTTTACGCATTTATAGCGGCCGACAATTTCCCGCAAGGCGGATATGTTTTCCTCATTGTCGTTTAGCCCGGGGATTATAACCTGCCGTATCCAGACCGGTATTTGCTGCTGCTGTAAATATTCAAGAAACTGTATTACGGCTGACATTTTGCAGCCGGCGTACTTTAAATAGCTGTTCTCGTTTGTGTATTTAATATCAAGCAGCACAAGGTCGGTGTATTTAAGCACTTCTTTTATCTTGTCATTTAAAGCGTAACCGCTGGTGTCAAGGCAGGTGTTAATGCTATTTTGTTTGCAAAGCCTTAAAATCTCTGCGGCAAACTCGGGCTGGGCAAGCGGGTCGCCGCCCGACAGGGTAATGCCGCCGGTATCGCCGAAATAGTCCTTATACCGCTTTGCCTTTTGCACAATATCCTCTGCCGAATAGAGATTCCCGCCGCTCATGCTTTGGGTTTCGGGGTTATGGCAGCAGACACACCTTAAAGGACAGCCCTGCAAAAACACCACAAAACGGATACCCGGCCCGTCAACGGCGCCGAGTGTCTGAAAGGAGCTTACATATCCCGTAATTTTTTCCATTGCTACACCGCCTTGTGGAAGGTTCGGATCAGCACCTCACGCTGCTGTTCTCTTGAGAGCTTGT
>JBMNVM010000002.1:0-25844 GCA_050946805.1 Acutalibacteraceae bacterium
AAATGGTAGTACTCGTGTTCGTACATTATACAAAGAGTGGGATCGCGTTTTTGGAACGATGTATGGAGAAGACGACGAAGCTACTTCTTTTACAGAGGTTTCATCTGTTATAAAAGAAACATACGGATACAGTGAAGATGTAGCTATTGATAGTAAAGTGTATCTGTTTGCACTTCAAACATTTTTCAATATGTTTTTGAAGTTACTAATATATTCATTCCTCGCTCAGCTTGTAAGTCCTACATTTAAGGCTGAGAACTTAACAAAGCCTCAGATTGATAAGCTTTTTGATGGGGAACTTAATAAATATGAATCATTGGTAAACAATTTTTTTGAATCGCACTTCATGGAATGGTTCACCTATACTTGTTCAGAAAGTAAGTTTGATACTACAGTAGTTAACAATATACTTGATGTAGTCAATCAATTTGATTTAAGTACTTACATACTTAAGCCAGAAGAAATTCAAGATATTCTGCAAGAAGTTTATATGGAACTGATTCCGGCTGAAATGCGTCATTTGATGGGAGAATATTTTTCGCCGGATTGGATTGTTGAACACGCTCTTGATTTGGTAGGATATAAGGGTGATATTGAAAAAACATTAATTGATCCAACTGCAGGATCTGGAACATTTTTAACGCACGCTATAAAGCGTATAGTATCAAAATCTGATGGAAAATTGTCAAGAAACGATATTGATAAAATAACGCATAATGTTATTGGTTTTGATATAAATCCTATCTCTGTGGTTTCTGCAAAAGCAAACTATATTCTCGCAGTGTTTTCTTCTTGCGATGATGCAGTATTTGAAGATTTTGCTGATCCCATTAACATTCCAATTTATATTGCAGATTCTATACTTTCGCCAGTAGTTTACACCGAAGAAAGCGAATTAACTTTATCAATTGATACATCTGTAGGAAAATTTCAAATACCCAAATTTGAAGATTATAGTTTAGCGAGTGAGTTTCTAAAAACTTTAAGTAAGAACATTGATGATAAATGTGATTTTGAAATTTTCTGGAACTCCGTCGAAAATCGATTTGTTGATATTCAATACAAAAGTATTGTAGAAAAACTTTTTGATAGACTTTATACTTTACATAGGGCTGGTAATGACTCTTTTTGGCCTATTATTCTGCGCAACAGTTTCGCACCCATTCTTATTGGAAATAAATTTGATTTTGTTGTAGGCAATCCTCCTTGGATTGCTTGGAAATCAATGAGCAAAAGTTATCGTGAAGGAACACTGAAAATTTGGAAAAGTTATGGTATATTTGAGAAAAACGCCTATGATAAGAAGACAACCCACGATGATTTTGGAATGGCTGTAACATATGTTGCTGTTGATAAGTACCTAAAGAATAATGGAAATATGGTGTTTTTATTGCCAGCCTCTTTTCTAAAATCAACTAAAGGCGGTGAGGGCTTTAGGAAACTTTCAATTACTCGATTTGGGCAAAATGTTCCCTTCAGGATTGATGCCGTTGATGATTTTTCAAATGTAAAGTTATTTACCATTCCTACTGTTGCAATAAAAATTATTAAAGGCGTAGAAATGGTATATCCAATGAATGCTTATAAAGTGTGGAAACAAATAGGAAAAAAGACACTGATTGATTCTCATGCAAAATGGAATGAAGTAGCAAATAAATTGCACTTCGAAACTCTTTCGGCACAGCCTGTTGATGGTAATGACAAACAGTCCTCTTGGCTAACATTGCCCGACATGGAATTTGCTAATAAGGTTCTTGATTCCTCAAAACCACGATATTACAGTGGAAGAAAGGGTATAGAACCTGCCGGTGCTAAAGGTATTTATCTTTTAAAAAAACCTATCAGATGTCGAGATGGTCTTATGCTTATAGAAAACTGTATAGAAAGACAACGACGCAAAGATTTTCTTAAAAAGGGTGTTCATAAAGATAAAGTTGAAGAAACTTACATATTTCCAATGCTTGGCGGAAGAAATATTGCTAAATGGAAGGTGAAATCTAATGAATATATTTTAGTACCTCATTCGGAAAAATACAAATATGGTATTCCTGTAAAAGAGCTTGTAAAAACGGCTCCAAAAACAAATGAATGGTTAAATTATTATCACGATGAATTGTTGGCAAGTCGAATTCAAAATGGAAAATTCTTTAATGCAAGTACACAACCATATTATCGTTTAGACAATGTTGGTGAATACACTTATGCTCCATATAAAGTATTGTGGAAAGAACAGACTGGAAGTATGTCAGCAGTTGTAGTTAGTTCGTATCTTGAATCTATTCCTGATGCTGACAAGAATTTGTTCAGTGAAGACAAAACGATAGTTGTTGATTCGAAAGTACTTATGCTTGGCTTAAATAATATTGATGAAGCGTACTATGTTTGTGGTGTAATTAATGCCAAAGATGTTGTCGAAATCATTGATGGATATGCTATATCAACTAATAGAGGAGTTGATGTATTGAAATACTTAGCTATTCCAAAATTCGACTCGAATATTCCGCTACATAATAAAATAGCTGAGTATTCTAAAAATATACACTGTGCTTTTAAAACTAATGATAAAGCGAATGTCAGTGAACTTGAAACATTTCTCAATAGCGCAGTACGAGAAATATTTGAATAGGATTAAGCTAAAAACTAAATTGATGAGGTGGTTAGATGTTTGAAAATGGATTGCAGTATGTCCGTTCTGATTTTCACCTACACACAAACAAGGACAAGGAATTTACATATACTGGTGAGCAAAATTCTTTCGTGAAGGATTATGTAGCTGCATTAAAAAAAGCCAATATAAGTGTTGGCGTAATTACAAATCATAATAAATTTGATATTGATGAATATAAGGCTATTCGTAAGGCGGCAAAAAAGCAAGATATATTCATCTTGCCTGGAGTGGAATTAACTATCAAAGAAGGTGCAAACGGAATTCACACGCTGATTGTGTTTAATCCAGTTGAATGGCTTGAAAATGGTAGTAATCATATTCAAACTTTTTTGACAGCTGCATTTGCCACTATCCCTAATCCCGAAAATCGCAATGTAAAAAGCATATATGACCTAAAGAAGGTATTTGAACAGTTAGAGGCCTATGGACGTGATTATTTTGTGGTATTCGCACACGTAGACCAAAATAGTGGCATATTTAGCGAATGTAAGGGTGGCTTACTTGAATCATTGGCCGGACTTGCTTCGTTTAAAAATCGTGTTCTTGGTTTGCAGAAATCCAGGTCTCGCGACAATCTTAATCAATTCGAGAGATGCTTCGGTTTTTTGCCTGCTTTGGTTGAGGGCTCCGATCCGAAATCCATTACTGATATAGGTAAGGGAGATAAATGTACTTATTTGAAAATTGGCGAATATTCTTATTCCGCAATTAAATTTGCTTTGCAAGATTACAGAGATAGAGTTAGTGAAAATGTTCCAGAGAACAAACACGGTTTTATAGAATCAATATCATTCCAAGGTGGAAAGTTCGACGGACAAACAATTACGTTTTCTCGTGAGTTGAATACGCTCATTGGCATAAGAGGTAGCGGAAAATCTTCTATTTTAGAAGCAGTACGATATGTTTTGGGACTCACCGCACAAATGGACAAAGACTACAAGGATTCACTTGTTAAAAATGTTTTCGGTTCTGGCGGTAAAGCAACGTTGAATGTAGTAGATAAACATGGTAAACACTATTTTGTCAGTCGAATATTTGGAGAACAAATAAATGTTCTCAATGAGAGTGGCAATGACTTAAATATTAATCCAATCAGCTTGTTCGATGGGGTACAGTATTTCGGTCAAAAAGATCTATCCGGTAGCACTGATCACGAAAATAGTTTGTTAGAAAAATTAATCAGCGGAAAAATTGGTCAACCCTCTAATTTAGATAGTCTCGTGAGTGAATTAGTCGGAAATGTAGAACGTTTACTGGACGTAAGTAAAATCCCACAGCAAATGGTAGAAGCTACTACACAGCAAACAGAACTTGAGCATAAACTTTCGATTTTTGAAGAAAAAGGGGTAGCAGATAAACTAAAAAAGCAAAGAGGATACACCACTGACACCACAAAGCTTGATACGGTGAAAAAAAGAATTGACTCAATTTTGCGTGATATTCGTAATGTATTTTCAAGAAACTCAATTGTGTCAAGTACTTTGGACGGATATAATAGTGAGTTTAATACAGACATCTTTGAAGATGTTTCCGCAGTATTGTCTCTAATTGATGTTCAACTCACGCAAATCGGTTCCTGCATTGATGAAATTGAAAAACAGTGCAACAGTGTAGGTGATATAATTTCCCGTTTGAAAGAGCGAACTGATAGCTTGGCAGATGAATTTGCCGAAATTAAAAGAGAGATTAAAGATGAAACTTTGGATGTTGATAGTTTTGTCAAAATGACTGCTGAGTTGCAAAAGACCAAGGAAAAGTTACAGTTACTTAGTGACGAAACATCCTCCAAATCAAAAATAGAAACATCATTTACTAAGGCAGCAAGAGAACGCAATGATGTTCTGTTGGCAACCTATAATGCGTATAAGGCCGAAACTGAACGTATTAATCAGAATCAAACAGAACTACGAATTGAAATCGCATTTAAGGGAGATCGAGAAGGATTCAAATCCCAATTGAAAAGTGATTTCAAGGGAACGGGAATCTCGGATAGCAAATACCAAGCTATTTGCGATAAGTTCACCGACTACACAGCGATAATAGAAGACTGGATTATTTGCGATGGCAGCGAACTGAAAAAAATCATTTCGTCCGGTGAATATGCTAAATTGGAAGAAAAACTTCGTAATCAATACGAAGAATTATTGGGTAGGCAAGTTGAAAACAAAGTAAACATCTATTATCACGGGAAGCTGTTGCGGCAACACTCGATTGGTCAACGAGCCTCGGCGCTAATTTTGTTTATATTGACACAAGATGATAACGATGTCATTTTTATTGATCAACCAGAAGATGATCTTGACAATAAGGTAATCTACGATGAGGTTATTACTGCTATTGCGCGGAAGAAACCGCATATGCAGTTCATATTTACTACGCATAATGCGAACATCCCAGTGCTTGGCGATTCTGAAAGGGTCTTAGTAGTTGAGTATCAAGAAACAAAAATCGATGTAGTACAAGGAAATATTGACCTGAATTCGACACATAAACAAATTGTTGATATTATGGAAGGTGGCAAAGAGGCTTTTGATAAGCGACAACTTATTTATGCTTCTTGGCATTAAAATTTCTTATATATTGGCAACGAAATGGCAACAAAAAATCGGATAGCGTATGCTTTACCGATAATACAAATAATGAAGATACTCTCTGCTAAATCTCATAAACAAATGTGTTTAAGATTGGTTTACAGGGAGCGAGTGGGAATGAAACGGAGAAGTATTTATGTGTGGAATAGTAGGATATACAGGTACACAGGAATCGGCGCCTATATTGCTTGACGGTTTAAAAAAGCTTGAATACCGCGGTTACGATTCTGCCGGAATTGCCGTTATAAACGACGGGACGATTACGGTCAACAAGGTTACGGGCAGAATAGCAAATTTATGCGAGAAAACCGACGACGGCAAGGCGGTTTTAGGTTCTACCGGCATCGGGCATACCCGCTGGGCAACCCATGGCGCGCCGACCGATACCAATGCGCATCCCCATATGAGCAACGACGGTAAATTTGCCATTGTCCACAACGGAATTATTGAAAACTATCTGGCATTGCGTGAAGAGCTGATTGAAAAAGGCTACCATTTCGAAAGCCAGACCGATACCGAGGTTGTGGTGCATTTGATTGAAATGTACTATAAAGGCGATGTTAAAAAAGCGGTCATAAAAACGGCTTCAAGGCTTCACGGCTCATATGCGCTTGGCGTTATATGCACCGATGAGCCGAATAAGATTTTTGTGGTCAGGGAATCAAGCCCCTTAATAATCGGCCTTGGAGTCGGGGAAAATTTCTTCGCTTCGGATGTTACCGCTTTGGTTTCCCATACTCGTAACGCCGTCTACCTTGATGACGGGGAATTTGCCGAAATTACACCTGAAGAGGTCAAGTTCTTCGATTGTACCGGCAAAAGCATAGAAAAACCCATCAGCCACATCACATGGGATATCCAGTCTGCCGAAAAGGGCGGATACGAGCATTTCATGCTTAAGGAAATCATGGAGCAGCCCAGAGCCGTAAAGGCTACCATTGCACCGAGAATCATAAACGGTGAAATTCAGCTTGACGAGGTTGAGCTGACTAAGGATTACCTTAAAAGCATAAATAAAATATATATAACCGCCTGCGGTTCGGCTTATTACGCCGGTTGCGCGGGCAAATACGCCATTGAAAGCCTTTGCCGCATACCCGTTCATGTTGAGCTTGCAAGCGAGCTTAGGTACAGCGACCCGTTGATTGATGAACATACGCTTTTAATTGTGCTTTCCCAGTCGGGCGAAACGGCCGACACAATTGCCGCAATGAAGGAGTGCAAAAACAGGGGAGCCAAAACGCTGGCCATTGTCAATGTGGTGGGCAGCACCATCGCAAAATTAGCCGATCACACCCTGTATACCTGGGCGGGACCTGAAATTGCCGTTGCAACCACTAAAGGTTACACAACACAGGTGGCTGTACTTTACCTTTTCGCACTGTATGCCGCGCAAAAAATGAATCTGATAACCACTCAAAAATATAATGATCTTGTAACGGCGGTAAGGAGCCTGCCCCGCAAGATACAGGAAGTACTGGATATGAACCCGGGTATTTCTAAGCTTGCCAAAAAGATTTACAAGCACAATTCCATTTTCTTTATTGGCCGCAATACCGACTATGCGGTTGCGCTTGAAGGCGCCCTTAAAATGAAGGAAATTTCGTATATTCACGCCGAATCCTACGCCGCCGGAGAATTGAAGCACGGCACAATCGCGCTGATAAACGACCATCAGCCGGTAATTTCCCTTTGCTGCAACAAGGCAATCATGGAAAAAACCATGAGCAACATTGTTGAGGTAAAGGCAAGGGGAGCGGATGTTTTAGCCGTAACCTTCAGAGATAACGAAAAAATTGTATCCATTGCGGATGATGTTATCTTCGTACCCGAAATTGAAACCATATTTACGGCGGTTATTGAAATCGTGCCGCTGCAGCTGTTGGCCTACTATGTGGCAAAGGAAAACGGCTGTGATATTGATAAACCTAAAAACCTTGCAAAATCTGTTACCGTTGAGTAAAAGTTTGAGAAGTGATAAGAATGACTAAATATATATTTGTTACAGGAGGAGTTGTTTCCGGTCTCGGGAAGGGCATTACCGCCGCTTCGCTGGGACGGCTGCTTAAGGCGCGCGGGCTTAAGGTGGCAGCCCAGAAACTGGATCCTTATATAAACGTAGACCCCGGCACCATGAGCCCCTACCAGCACGGAGAGGTCTATGTAACCGAGGACGGCGCCGAGACCGACCTTGACCTCGGGCACTACGAGCGCTTTATTGATGAAAATTTAAATAAATATTCAAACCTTACCACAGGCAAGGTTTACTGGAATGTCCTTAACAAGGAGCGCAGAGGCGAATATCTCGGTTCTACCGTGCAGGTAATACCGCATATAACAAATGAAATAAAGGAATTTATTTACAGCGTGGGCAAAAAAACAAACGCCGATGTGGTTATTACCGAAATCGGCGGCACCATAGGTGATATTGAGTCCCAACCCTTCCTTGAGGCTGTCCGCCAAATTTCGCTTGAGGTAGGCCGTGAAAACAGCTTATTTATTCATGTAACGCTGGTGCCGTTTTTAAGCGGTTCGGACGAACACAAGTCAAAGCCCACACAGCATTCGGTCAAGGAACTGCGATCTATGGGAATTAATCCAAATATCGTGGTTCTTCGCTGCGACAAGCCGCTTGAAGAATCGATTTTCAAAAAAATTACCCTGTTTTGCAACGTAAAGCTTGATTGTGTGATTGAAAACCTGACCCTTCGAAACATTTACGAAGCACCGCTTATGCTTGAAAAGTCAAACTTTTCCGCCGTTGTTTGCAGGGAGCTGGGAATAAACGCGCCGCCGCCCGACCTTAAAGAATGGAGCGAAATGGTCGAACGCATAAAGGCGCGCCCCTACAATGTCAACATCGGGCTTGTCGGGAAATATGTAGGGCTTCACGATGCGTATTTGTCGGTTGCGGAGGCGCTTCGCCACGCCGGATATTACCACAACACCCACGTTACCATTCACTGGATAGATTCGGAGGAAATAACTGACAAAAACGCGGATGAAAAACTTAACGGGCTTGACGGAATTATAGTCCCCGGCGGCTTCGGATACCGCGGAATTGAGGGCATGATTATCGCCGCGAAATACGCAAGGGAAAACAATTTACCCTATTTCGGAATTTGTCTTGGAATGCAGATTGCCGTTATTGAGTTCGCAAGAAACGTTGCCGGAATTTATGATGCAAATTCGGGTGAATTTGACGAGCAATGCAAAAATAAGGTGATCGATTTTATGCCGGGTCAAAGCGACGATATAGATAAAGGCGGAACGCTGCGGCTGGGCGCTTATCCTTGCGAAATAAAACCCGGCACCACAATGGAGAAGTGCTACAAGACCTTATCAATAAGCGAGCGCCACAGGCACCGCTATGAGTTCAACAATGATTACAGAGAACTGCTTACCGGTTTCGGACTTACTTTAAGCGGAACCTCTCCGGACGGCAGACTTGTTGAAACGGTGGAGCTTACCGACCGTCCGTTTTTTGTGGGGGTTCAGTTTCATCCGGAATTTAAGAGCAGACCGAACCGTCCCCACCCGCTTTTTAAGGGATTTATCGGTGCGGCAAAGGATTGTTCAAGCAGGGAGAAAAAATGAGCATACATGAAGAATGTGGAGTTTTCGGCGCAATTTCCGAAAAGGCGGTTGACCTTGCGGGCATTTGCTATTACGGGCTTTACGCCTTGCAGCACAGAGGGCAGGAAAGCTGCGGCATTGTTGTAAATAACGACGGCGTTTTTGTATCCCACAAGGATTTAGGCGTGGTAAGCGAGGTTTTCACACCCTCTATTTTATCCTCGCTGCCCGAATGCACAATGGCTGTGGCGCACACAAGGTACGGCACCACAGGGGGCAGCAGCCGAAACAACTGTCAGCCTATTGAGGTTAATCATCAAAAGGGAAAAATGGCGTTGGCGCATAACGGAAATTTATCCAATGCTGCGGCGCTTAGAAATGAGCTTGAGCTTTCGGGCGCCATTTTCCATACAACAAGCGATACCGAGATTATTGCATATATCATCACAAAAGAACGTTTGCGCTCATCGTCAATTGAAGAGGCTTTAAGTAAAGCCATGAATATTCTTGACGGGGCGTATTCTCTTGTGCTTATGTCCCCGCAAAAGCTTATCTGCGCAAGAGACCCTTACGGCTTTCGTCCGCTGTGCTTCGGCAAACGGCAGGACGGTATATATGTCGTGGCATCTGAAAGCTGCGCGCTGCACGCCGTTGGTGCGGAATTTATCCGCGATGTCGAGCCGGGGGAAATACTGGTATTCAGTAAGGACGGTATGGTTTCAAACCGCGAACACTGCAATAAAAAGCCTAAAAAGCTTTGCATTTTCGAATACATCTATTTCGCCCGACCCGATTCGGTGATCGACGGCATTTCAGTCCATGCTGCCCGTATTCGTGCCGGAAAGGTGCTGGCGCGAAAACACCCCGTAAATGCGGATATTGTCATAGGGGTTCCTGATTCGGGGCTTGATGCCGCGCTCGGATTCTCGCAGGAGTCGGGCATTCCTTACGGAATAGGGCTTATTAAGAATAAATATATCGGCAGAACCTTCATATCCCCCGGGCAGGGAGCCAGAGTAGACCAGGTGAAAATCAAGCTCTCCGCCATAGAGCACAGCGTAAAGGGCAAACGGGTTGTGCTGATTGACGACTCGATTGTCAGGGGAACGACCAGCAGCCGCATTGTAAAACTGTTGCGTGAAGCGGGAGCCAAAGAAATACATATGCGCATTTCCTCTCCGCCCTTTTTGCACCCGTGCTATTACGGTACAGACATTGACTCCGAAAAGCATTTGATTGCCTGCAAAAACACCGTACCGCAGATTGCAAAGCAAATAGGGGTTGACACTTTAGGATATTTGCCTATTGAGGAGCTTCATAACCTTTGTCAAAGCGGCGATTTTTGCAGCGCGTGTTTTAGCGGCGAATATCCCACGCCCATACCTTCAGATACAAGAAAGGATCGGTTTGAAGGCTATTTATCAGCTAAAGAAAAGTGAGGTGCCTTTTTTGGAATATAACAGGAAATTGATTTTGGAAGACGGCAGCGAGTATTACGGTTACGGTTTCGGTGCCGCGGGCGAGCGTGTTTTGGAGATTGTCTTTAACACCTCAATGGCCGGGTATCAGGAAATATTGTCCGACCCGTCATATACATATCAGGCGGTGGTTATGACCTACCCGCTTATCGGCAACTACGGTATGGCGGATGACGATTACGAAACCGCCAAACCTACCATTGGCGCCTTAATTGTCCGCGAATATAATGATTTTCCTTCCAATTTCAGAAGCACTAAAACCCTTGCCGAGGTAATGAAGAGTTACGGTATCCCGGGAATTTACGGACTTGATACGCGAAAGCTTAACCGCTCCATACGGGACTTCGGAAGCCGAAAGGTGCTTATAACCGACCCTTCGGTGTCTTTGGAAAAGGGTCTTGAAATTTTAAAAGATACCGTTATTCCAAAAGATGCCGTATCAAAAGTCAGCAGCAAAGACATAATAGCATATAAACCGAAAAATCAAAAATTCCATGTGGTTGCCATTGACTGCGGAATGAAAATGAACATTGTGCGCAGTTTAAACGCGCGGGACTGCCTTGTTACGGTTGTTCCGTGGAACACTTCAGCAAAAGTCATAAAAAGCCTCTCGCCCGATGGGGTGTTCATATCCAACGGCCCGGGAGATCCTACCGACGTGCCCGAAACTATCAGCACTGTAAAAGAGCTTATCGGGCAATATCCCATTTTCGGCATTTGTCTGGGTCACCAAATAATTTCGCTGGCTTATGGAGCTAAAACCTATAAGCTTAAATTCGGGCACCGCGGCGGCAACCACCCCGTACGGAACGTTGATACAAATAAAATTGAAATTACTTCCCAGAACCATTCATATGCGGTGGATTTTGAGAGCCTTAAAAATACGCCGCTTAAGGTTACACATATCAATCTTTTGGACCAGACGATTGAGGGCTTGAAATGTGAAAAGGATAAGGTATTCTGCGTGCAATACCATCCCGAAAGCGCACCCGGCCCCCAAGACAGTGCGTATTTGTTTGACCGATTTATAATTAAGATGAATGAGGAAAAGAACAATGCCTAAAAGAACTGATATTAAGAAAATACTCGTGATTGGCTCCGGCCCTATCGTAATAGGGCAGGCGGCGGAGTTTGACTATGCCGGAACGCAGGCCTGTTTAGCCCTTAAAGAGGAAGGCTATGAGGTTGTTCTTTGCAACTCAAACCCCGCAACCATCATGACCGACACTACGGTTGCGGATAAGATATATATGGAGCCGCTGACCCTTGAATACATAGCAAAGATTATCCGCCGCGAGCGCCCCGATGCGATTTTGCCGGGCATTGGCGGCCAGACCGGCCTTAACCTTGCCATGCAGCTTGAGAAAAAGGGTATTCTAAAGGAATGTCAGACCGAGCTTTTAGGCACAAAAAGCAGTTCTATTGAACGCGCGGAGGATCGCGAGCTTTTTAAACAGCTTTGCAAGGAGCTTGGCGAGCCTGTTTTACCCTCCGATATCGCAAATTCGGTGGAGGAAGGCATAAAGGTCGCAGGTGAAATAGGGTATCCTGTGGTGCTTCGTCCGGCCTTCACGCTTGGCGGCACGGGCGGCGGCTTTGCCAACAACCGTGAAGAATTTATCCCGCTTATGAAAAACGCTTTGTCCCTCTCTCCTGTGGGTCAGGTGCTGATTGAGAAAAGCATTAAGGGCTATAAGGAAATCGAATATGAGGTAATAAGGGACTCGAACGACACCGCAATTACGATTTGTAACATGGAAAACCTTGACCCTGTGGGTATCCACACGGGGGATTCCATTGTGTTCTGCCCCTCACAGACACTTACAAACAAAGAGTACCACATGCTGCGGGACAGCGCGCTTAAAATTATCCGCGCCTTGGAAATAGAAGGCGGCTGCAACGTGCAGTTCGCGCTGGATCCGAATTCCTTCCAGTACTATCTTATTGAAGTTAATCCCAGAGTTTCGCGTTCTTCTGCGCTTGCTTCAAAGGCAAGCGGATACCCGATTGCAAGAATTTCGGCCAAAATCGGTGTGGGTATGACTTTGGACGAAATCAGGATTGCCAACACACCTGCATCATTTGAGCCGACCCTTGACTATGTGGTAACCAAAATGCCGCGTTTCCCGTTTGATAAGTTTACAGATGCCAACAATTCCCTTTCAACCCAGATGAAGGCGACAGGGGAGGTTATGAGTGTCGGCCGTACCTTTGAGGAAAGCATTTTAAAGGCAATCCGCTCTTTGGAAATAGGGCTTTATCATCTATACCACCCGAAATTTGACGGTATGAGCGAAAACGAGCTTTTGGATTATATAGCCATCGGTACCGATGACCGAATTTACGCTATTGCAAGGCTTCTGCGGCTTGGCTGCAGTGTGAAAAAAATAAGCGAAATCACCGCCATTGATAAGTTTTTTATTCATAAATTTCTTAATATCGTAAAAAAGGAAGAGGAAATAAAGAATAATCCGTGGGATATAAAAACACTGCAAAGCGCAAAGAAGATGGGCTTTTCGGACAGGGAGATTGCGCTGTTGTGGGGCAGCGATGAAATTTCGGTATTTAATATGCGAAAAAATGCCGGAATTGCCCCCGTTTATAAAATGATTGATACCTGCGCTTCGGAATTTGAAAGCTATATCCCATACTTTTATTCTACCTACGAGGATGAAAACGAATCGATTATATCAAATAAACGCAAGATAATAGTGCTCGGTTCCGGGCCGATAAGAATCGGTCAGGGTGTGGAGTTTGACTATTCCACTGTCCACGCCGTTAAAACCATTAAGGCCGCAGGATATGAGGCATTCATTATAAACAACAACCCCGAAACGGTTTCGACCGATTACACCTGCTCCGACAAGCTTTATTTTGAACCGCTTTGTGTAGAGGATGTAATGAACGTCATAGAGCTTGAAAAGCCGGACGGGGTTATAACCACTCTCGGCGGGCAGACCGCCATAAACCTTGCTGCCCCTTTGCGTGAGCGCGGGGTAAAGCTTATCGGCACAGACTGTGATGCCATTGAGCGTGCCGAAAACCGCGAAGCCTTTGAGGAACTGTTGTCCTCACTGGGTATTCCAAGACCCAAAGGCAGGGCGGTAACCAGCATTGAAGAGGGTATAAAAGCGGCTGCGGAAATCGGCTACCCGGTGCTTGTCCGCCCGAGCTTCGTACTCGGCGGCAGGGCAATGCAGATTGTTGCCAAAGAAAAGGATCTTTGCAACTACCTGAAAACGGCGGTAGAAATCAACGAAGACAAGCCGGTTTTGGTTGATAAATACATCCGCGGTAAAGAGGTGGAGGTTGATGCCATCTGCGACGGGCAGCAGGTGTTTATTCCCGGCATTATGGAGCTTGTAGAAAGAACCGGCGTTCATTCGGGAGACTCCATCAGTATATATCCCACCTACAGCATTTCGGAGGATGTAAAGTCTACAATTAAGGATTATACGCAAAAGCTGGGGCTTGGAATAGGCATTGTGGGACTTTTCAATATACAGTTCATAGTTGATGAAAACAATGATGTGTTTATAATTGAGGTAAATCCCCGCTCGTCAAGAACGGTGCCTTTTATTTCAAAGGCAACGGGCTACAGCCTTGCCGATATTGCTACACTGGTAATATTAGGCAAGACCTTAAAAGAACAGGGTATTACCGAGCTGTACCCGAAGGAGAAAGAGCGTTTTTATGTTAAGGCACCGGCCTTTTCTTTCTCAAAACTGCTTGGTATGGATGCCTACCTTTCCCCCGAAATGAAATCTACGGGTGAGGCCATAGGCTACGACCGTAAACTGCACAGAGCCATGTATAAGGCAATGATTGCTTCGGGTATTAAGGTGCAAAACTACGGTACGGTGGTAGTTACCCTTGCCGACGAAGACAAGGAGGAGGCTTTGCCACTTGTGCGCCGCTTTTATGACATGGGCTTTAATATAGAAGCGACCATAGGCACCGCCGAATTTCTTAAAAAGCACGGAATACGCACAAGGCTTCGCCGCAAACTGTCCGAAGGAAGTGAGGAGATTTTAGACTCGATAAGGGCGGGGTACGTAAGCTATGTTATATGCACCCGTGCCATTCTTTCGGGCGTTCACTATGTGGACGGCGCGGCAATCCGCCGCTGCGCGATTCAAAACAACATTACAATGCTTACTTCGCTTGACACTGTGCGGGTGCTTTTGGATGTGCTTGAAGAGGTTACAATCGGCATATCCACAATAGACGAATAAATTAAGGCGATATGACACATACTTATGCATTATCAATTCAAAAGGAGGCGAAATCATGCATTTTACCAAAATGCAAGGCCTTGGTAACGATTATTTATACATCTTCGGCGAAGTGCCGAATAATATAGAGCAGCTGTGTATCAAGCTTTCCGACCGACATTTCGGTGTCGGTTCGGACGGGATGATATATATTTCCCCCTCGAAAATTGCGGATTTTAAAATGCGCATTTTTAATGCAGACGGCAGCGAGGCCAAAATGTGCGGCAACGGAATACGCTGTGTCGGCAAATATGTTTACGACAAGGGATATACCGATAAAACGAATTTGACGATTGAGACTTTGTCAGGTATTCGAAACCTTAAATTGCAGCTTGTCGCAGGCAGGGTGAAAAAGGTAACGGTAGATATGGGCAAGGCCATTGTTCAAAAAAAGATGACATTGGAGGCAGAATCTGGTATAATAACCTTGACACCTGTTACAGTAGGCAATCCCCATGCCGTAATTTTTGTTGATGATATTAATACGGCTCCGCTCACAACACTCGGCCCTGTAATTGAAAAGGATAAAGCTTTTCCAGAGGGTGTGAATGTCGAGTTTGTTCAGGTTTTAGCTCCCAATAAGCTTCGTATGCGTGTTTGGGAGCGGGGCAGCGGTGTAACCATGGCCTGCGGAACCGGCGCCTGCGCCAGCGCTGCGGCGGCCATAGTGTCGGAATTTTGCGGTTACGACGAACCTATATCGGTTCAGCTTGACGGCGGAACGCTTAAAATTCAGATTTCGCAAGACAACAGCGTTTTGATGACCGGCCCCGCCGAATTTGTTTTTGAAGGAGAAACGCTCCAATGATTACACCGAATATGCATTATAAGAACCTTAAAAATTCTTATCTGTTTTACAATATTTCGCAAAAAATAAACGCTTATCTTGAGAAAAATCCCGGAAAACGGCTTTACAGAATGGGTATTGGCGATGTGTCCCTCCCGCTTTGTGATGCCGTTATAAAGGCGCTTCACTCGGCTGTGGACGATCAGGCCGACAAATCCACCTTTCACGGCTATATGCCCGAATGCGGCGCGCCCTTTCTGCGTGAAGCGGTTGCGAAATACTACGCCGAGAGAGGAATTTCCATTTCTTTAGACGAGGTCTTTATATCAAGCGGCGCCAGTGATGAGCTGGGCGACATTTTAGACCTTTTTGACCGCGCAAGCTCGGCGCTTGTAATTGAACCGGCATACCCTGCCTATGTTGATGCCAATGTTATGGCGGGCAGAGAAATACTGCACCTGCCCTCAGGCAAGGAAAACGGATTTTTGCCAGTACCCGATGATAGCATAAAGGCCGATATTTTATACATTTGCTCCCCCAACAATCCGACCGGCGCGGTTTTCAGCCGTGCGCAGCTTAAGGAATGGGTTGATTTCGCAAACAAAAACGGCTCTGTAATTCTTTTCGATGCGGCATATGAGGCTTTTATAGAGCAAGAGGAGCTGCCACACAGTATTTTTGAGATAGAGGGCGCCGAAACCTGCGCTATTGAGATATGTTCCCTTTCAAAAACCGCGGGATTTACGGGGACAAGGCTTGGGTATACCGTCATTCCGAAAAAGCTTGCAAGAAACGGCATGAACCTTAATGAAATGTGGGTGCGCAACCGTACAACCAAAACCAATGGTGTCTCCTACATCATTCAAAAAGGCGCTTTGGCGGTCTTTACACCCGAAGGGCAACGGCAAATTCGCGACAATATTCAAATTTACAAAAACAATGCCAAGGTTTTAATGCAGGCTCTCGACAGTCTTGGAATTTGGTATACGGGCGGCAAAAACGCGCCGTATATATGGATGAAATGCCCCGAAAATATGGGTAGCTGGGAGTTTTTTGATTATTTGCTCAATGAAATACAGGTAGTCGGCACCCCGGGCGAGGGCTTTGGAGCCTGCGGGGAAGGGTATTTCCGTTTTTCCACATTCGGAAGCCCTGAAGATACTAAGGAAGCGGCATTAAGAATTACCAAACTGCTTGGAAAGAAGTGATTTTTTTGCGTGATTATAAGCTGGAATTTCAACAAAGAGTAGAATTTATAAAAAATCTTTTAAAGGAAAGCGGAGCTGCCGGAATAGTTTTCGGCAACAGCGGCGGCAAGGATTCGGCGCTTGTGGGCATTTTGTGCAAGGCCGCCTGTGACAACACGGTAGGCATTATACTGCCCTGCACCACCAAACGTAATTATGACGAGGATACAAAGGATGCCTTAGAGGTTGCACAAAAATACAACATTGAAACCCGTATGGTTGATTTGACCCCTGTAAAGGATGCCGAACTCAAAGCGCTTGAGGGTGTTACAAAGCTCAACGCTGCTGCTTTGGCAAACTTGGCGCCAAGACTTAGGATGTTGACCCTTTACGCCATTGCCGCGGCCGAAAACCGCCTTGTAGCGGGAACCGGAAATAGAAGCGAGGCATATGTCGGCTATTTCACAAAATGGGGAGACGGCGCGCATGACTTTAATCCCATTTCCGACCTTACGGTTACCGAAGTATATGAATTTCTGCGTTATCTTGATGCTCCCAAGCGCATTATAGAAAAGGCGCCGTCGGCGGCCTTGTTTGACGGCCAGACCGACGAGAGCGAAATGGGGGTAACCTATGCGGAGCTGGATGCTTATATAGCCGGCGGCGAGATTCCGGAGGATAAAAAGCGGATTATCGAGCGCCTGCATAAGGTAAGCGAGCATAAAAGAAAAGGAATTGCGGTATACTATAAACCGTAATTTTCAAATTAATTTTAAGTTTTGATACAGGCGGCATGGTTTTGTCGTCTGTATTTTTGTTTTTATGTCAATTATTTAAGAAATTATTGAATCTTGTGAGTAGTCAAAAAAATTATATTAAGCTAAATATTATATTTGCGCATTTGACAAATGTTGCCAAACGTGAATTTTTACACTATACTATATTATGGATTTTTATAAGTTTAGGAGGCTTGTTCAATGATTGTTAGCTATAACAGTTTATGGAAACTGATGACAAATAAAGGTTTCATGAAAACAGAAATGAGAAAAAAGTCATGTATCAGCATAAGTGTACTTGCTGAAATGGGCAAATTCAAAATTGTATTGGTAGAAACACATACAAAAATTACAGCCGCTCTTAATTGCGGATTTAATGATATTATTGAGGTAAATACCATTATAGAGAAAGGCGGCAAAGAATAATGGCGAAGAATAACGGATTGTCTAATGCGAAAGAAGCAAAGAAGGACGAGTTTTATACCAGCTATGAAGATATACAGGCGGAAATAAACAATTATGAAGACAAGTTTGAGAATAAAACCGTTTTATGCAATTGTGATGATCCTTTTGAAAGTAACTTTTGCAAATTCTTTTTGAGAAATTTTAATTATCTTAAGTTAAAGAGATTGATTTGCACTTCCTACTGTACCTCTCCTGTAATCGGTAAACAGCTTTCTCTCTTTGACTGGATGGATGAACCTGTTACTACAGGTAACGGGTATGTAATTGACATAAAAGAAGTTCCTATGGCAAACGGCAGGGGCGTTTCAGATGCAGATATTGAAACTCTATTAAAATCGAAAAATCGAGGCGTAAAGAAACTGAAAGGCGATGGAGATTTTCGTTCGGACGAATGCAAGGAATATCTTAAGCAAGCGGATATTGTAGTAACGAACCCACCGTTTTCATTGTTTCGAGAGTATGTTGCACAACTTATTGAATATGAAAAGCAATTTTTAATTATAGGCAATGTGAATGCAATAACCTATAAAGAGATTTTCCCACTGATTAAAGAAAATAAATTATGGCTTGGCGCAAGTATTCATAGTGGGGATAGAAAGTTTTTCGTGCCAGATGATTATCCATTAAAAGCAGCCGGATGCGGAATAGACGCAGATGGAAGGAAGTTTATTCGTGTAAAAGGAGTACGATGGTTTACCAATCTCGATTATGCAAGAAGGCACGAAGAATTGATCCTATATAAACGATATTACGGAAATGAAGGTTACTATCCGAAGTACGATAATTATGATGCAATTAATGTTGATAAAACATCTGACATTCCTTGCGATTATTATGAAGATATTGGTGTGCCAATAACTTATCTCGACAAGCACAATCCAGATCAATTTGAAATAATAAAATTTCGAAAAGGAAATGACGAAAAAGACTTGACATATACAGTTAAATCTGGGACACTTTTGACAGACAGACAGACAGACAGACAGACAGACAGACAGACAGACAGACAGACAGACAGACAGACAGACGCAGAATTACGCCTTACTTCAGAATTATCATCAGACGCAAGATGTAATGGCATCATGGGAGTCCCAATCACCTTCCTCGACAAGTACAACCCAGAGCAATTTGTCATTGTTGGCCTCGATAGATATGTCGAAGACAATCCAAGATACGGGCATAGATTCACCATCGGCGGACGAGAGACATACGCAAGAGTTCTTATCAAAAGAAAGATGTAATGGCATAATGGGTGTGCCGATTACATTTTTAGATAAGTATAATCCCGAACAGTTTGAGATCGTTGGATTTGCGGGAGGGTGGAATGGAAATTCGCCAATGATTACAAAGAAATACCCGCAAAAGCAAAAGCAAATTAATGTAGATGGTAACATTTCGATCGTAAGCAAGTTGAATGATGGAACACCGGCAATTAAGCTGGAATATAAGCCTAAAAACATCACTTTTTATGACATTGGCGATGGCGCATATTACATCAGGACATACGGCAGAATCTTAATCAAAAGGAGACACGTTTATGAAAATAGAGCCGAAACAGATTAAAGTCAGAGATGTATTTGAAAGCTATGTGGACAAAGGCGATGACGGTGTTTTCGCTTATGGTGGAAAGCTGGCAATTCGACCTGCCTATCAAAGAGAATTTGTTTATAATACTGATCAGGCGGAAGCCGTTATCCATACTATTTTGAAAGGTTTCCCATTGAATGTAATGTATTGGGTGAGAGTTGGAAACGACCAATTTGAAGTTTTGGATGGGCAGCAGAGGACGCTCTCCGTTATGCAGTACCTGAAACATCAATTTCCCATTACACTTGATGGGAAAAAGTATTATTGGGATGCACTGCCGGATGATAAGTATAATACCATTATGAATTATGACTTTATGGTCTATATTTGTGAAGGAGAGGAATCGGAAAAGTTGGAATGGTTTAGGGTCGTCAATATTGCCGGAGAAAAGTTGACCGATCAGGAATTGCGTAATTCTGTTTATACAGGGGAATGGCTTTCGGATGCAAAAATGCACTTTTCAAAGAGAAACTGTGCCGCAAAGGGACTATCCGATAAATATATTACAGGCGATCCGAACAGACAGGAGCTTCTTGAAAAAGCGCTCCGAGGCATTTGCGAATATCAGGGTATAAAAGATATTACGGAGTATATGGCGGCGCATAAATCTGATAATGATGCTGACGAACTTTGGCAGTATTTTCAGGATGTGATTCGATGGGTGGAAAAAATCTTTCCCACATATTATCCTGATATGAAAGGTCTAGATTGGTGTCATCTTTATAATTCGTATCATTTGAATACTTACAACTCCGCAGTTATGAGTGCCGAAGTTAAGAGGCTTCACGAAGATGAAGATGTTCAGAGAACAAAGGGGATTTATGAATATCTCCTTTGCAAAGATACCGACCCATTTGCAGGCAGACTGTTGAATTTGAGAACGTTTGACAAGAGAGATAAATTAGCGGCTTATAGTAGGCAAAACGGTATTTGTCCTATATGCGGTCAACATTTTGAATTTGACGAAATGGAAGGCGATCATATTAAGCCTTGGAGTAAAGGTGGCCATACAACGCCCGACAACTGCCAAATGCTATGTAAGGATTGCAACGGAAAAAAACAGATAAGTATTGATATAAGATAAGAGCAACGTTTTGAACTTTGAAAAGCGTCGTATTTTTTACGACGCTTTTCAATATAAATTTACCAAATAATGGTTTTTAAACCTTATTTTGATTGACTGCGATATACAGATGTGTTATAATCCGATTATTAAGGCGGTTTTACAAAAGTTTAAACGGCTTTTATAGTAATGCCGGCTGCATCATAAGATAGTTTTAAGAAAAACGGAGGAAGAAACAATGGTTTTAGAGCTTAAAAACATACATAAAGCCTTCGGCGAAAAACAGGTGCTCACGGGAGTATCCTTAAAGGCAGTCGGCGGAAAGGCTTTCGGTCTGCTTGGCAGAAACGGTGCCGGCAAGACCACGTCCATCAGAATACTTATGGATGTTTTCCCTGCCGACAGCGGCGAAGTGATGATTGACGGCAAGCCCATTGATTATAATAAAATAAAGCTCGGATACCTGCCGGAGGAGCGTGGACTTTACCCCAAAAAGGTTATTTTTGACCAGCTTACATACTTTGCCGAGCTTAAAGGATTAAGCCGCAAAGCTGCCCAAAAGGCGGTTGACTTCTGGCTTGAAAGGCTTGAAATGACCGAATACCGCAACCGTCGGCTTGACACCCTTTCAAAAGGCAATCAGCAGAAAATCCAGCTTATTACCGCCCTGGCGCACGACCCCGATATTGTAATACTTGACGAACCCTTTTCAGGGCTTGACCCGGTTAATGCATTAATGCTTAAAGAGATTGTAAAAGAACAGATACAAAAGGGGAAAATTGTCCTCTTTTCAAGCCACCAGATGAGCTATATTGAGGAGTTTTGCGATAGTATCGCCATAATTCACGACGGTAAAATAGTCTTACAGGGGGATTTGCGTGAGATAAAACGCAACTATGTGCGGGACAAATTAGTGGTGCGTGCCGTAAATTTGAAACCGATTATGGACGATTTCGGCGCTGCCTGCAGTTTGGCGGAAAACGGGGAGCTGATAATAAAGCTTGACAGCGCCGAAAATAAGAAAACAGTAATGCAGCGGATTATTGAGCTTTATGATATTGACGAGGTTAAGGTCTTCGAGCCTTCTCTTAACGATATTTTTGTTGAGTATACCGGCGATTTGGGCAAGGAGGGTACAAAATGAATCAGTTCGGAAAAATATTTAATTTTGAATTAAAGTCTTATTTTAAAAACAAAATTTTTGTGGGTGTTACGGTCTTTTTGGTACTCTTAATCACCGCTTTAATGTTTTATCCGCGAATAAAGGATACCTTTAAAACGGAAACCGATACTTTGACCGACAATCGCGCGGTTATGCTTGTAAAACCGGTATCACAAGAAAAATCGGAAATTACGAAAACGGCCTTTGCCGCCGCTTTTGCAAATTATGATGTACGCTTGACAGAAGCGAATAAAGAACAAATTGCCAAAAGTATACGTTCGGGCGAGGCCGAGTGCGCCTTTGTAATTACAGGGGACACATCATACACCTACTATGTGAACAACCTTTCGATGTATGACGTTAACTCTGCGGTTGCCGAGGAGGTTTTGCAAAACCTTTACCGAATCAACGCCATGATTGGCAGCGGAATGTCACCCGAGCAGGCGAGCGCCGTTATGGATGTTAAAATAGAGGGTAAAACCGAAAAACTGGGCGTCGACCAAATGCAGAATTACTGGTACACATACATAATGATTTTTGCCTTGTATATGGTAATTCTCCTTTATGGTCAGATGGTGGCAACCAATGTCGCGTCCGAAAAAAGCTCCCGCGCCATGGAGCTGCTTATAACCAGCGCAAAGCCGGTAAGCATGATGTTCGGAAAGGTTTTAGCCTCCTGCCTTGCGGGACTTATCCAGCTTGTTGCTATATTCTCATCTTCGGTTATCTGCTATAACCTAAACAAAAGTTATTGGAAGGACAATTGGGTAGTGGGCTCCATTTTCGATATGCCGCCAAATCTGCTTTTATACATGATTCTTTTCTTTGTCCTGGGCTTCTTTATTTACGCCTTTCTTTACGGGGCTATCGGCTCCACCGCCACAAAGCTTGAGGATATAAATACATCGGTAATGCCGGTTACCATGCTTTTTATAATCGCCTTTTTTATCGTAATTTTCTCCCTTGCCAGCAGCCGTGTCGATACGGTGCTGATGAAAATCTGCTCCTTTATACCCTTTACCTCACCTATGGCCATGTTTACAAGAATCGCAATGAGTACGGTTGCGTGGTATGAAATAGCGGCTTCGGTTGCAATATTAATCATTTCGGTTATAGGTGTGGGAATTATTTCGGCTAAAATTTACCGTGTAGGTGTTCTGCTTTACGGTACGGCTCCAAAGCTTGGTGCCGTTATTAAGGCGGTTTTCAAGGCGTAAATAAAAAAAGCAACCGTCGGTTGACAGATTTCAAGCTGCCGTTTGGTGGTTAAATTGTGAAAGTTTCATTAAAATGATAACAACGGACGGTTACTCCGTCCCAAACATCAAACGGAGGTAAAAATATGATATTGGCTGATAAGATTATAAGACTTAGAAAAAAGAACGGCTGGTCGCAAGAAGAACTTGCGATAAAAATGGATGTATCCCGTCAGGCGGTCTCAAAGTGGGAGAGTGCCCAAACAATACCCGACCTTGAAAAGATACTCCAGCTGTCGGAACTTTTCGGAGTTACAACCGACTATCTTTTAAAGGATCACATCGAAGACGAGGAGTTTACCGACACTAATACCGACTCTGCCGTAAAGCGGGTTACCCTGCAGGAGGCGAACGAGTTTTTGAAATGGCGAGAGTCGGCATCTATAAGGATTGCTTTTGCAACCTTTTTATGTATTCTGTCGGTAATGCCGCTGCTGATTTTGGGAGCAGCTTCCGAAATTCCGAAGTACAATATATCAGAAAATATGGTGGCCGGTTTAGGCTTAGGCGCTATGTTGGTTATTGTTACGATTGCCGTCGCCATATTCATCTACTGCGGCTTTAGAAATTCGCCTTTCGAATTTTTGAATAAAGATTCATTTGAAACCGAGTACGGTGTTAAAGGAATGGTGACCGAAAGGCGCAAGGCATATTGGAACAAGTATGTCAAAAACAATATTATAGGCACCTGCTTTTGCGTTTTATCCCCATTATTCCTCTTTATCGGAGGTTTTTTGGGTAACGATTTTTTAGCTGCTGTAATGCTTACCTGTACAATGTTTGTCGCGGGTATCGGCGTTATGTTTTTTATCACAACAGGTGTTCGCTGGTCAAGCATGCAAAAGCTTTTAAAAGAACCGAATTATTTTATTAAGGATACAAAACAGAACAAACTTAAGGAATCGGTGGGCGGAATTTACTGGCTTACGGCCGTTGCGATTTATCTTGCCTGGAGTTTTACAACCAATCAATGGGGGTACACATGGATTATATGGCCGGTTGCCGGCGTGCTTTTTGCGGTTGTAATGATAGTTGTTGATCTTATAACAAATAAAGCGGATAAGTAAATTCTTCCGGCTACCAAATTAAAGCGGGTGTCAATATGAAAAATATTATTGAAATTAAAAATTTAAGCAAAAGCTTTGGCGAAGTTAAGGCGGTGCAGGACTTAAGCTTTAGGGTTAAGGAGGGCGAGCTTTTCGCATTCCTCGGTGTTAACGGCGCCGGCAAGTCCACCACCATAAACATTATGTACGGGCACGTGGTTAAAGATTCCGGCAAGGTTATAATTGACGGGCATGACCTTGATAAGGATATAGATGCCATTAAATGTGAAATTGGGGTGGTATTTCAAGATTCGGTGCTTGACAGGGCACTGACGGTCTATGACAACCTTGAAAGCCGCGCTGCACTGTACGGAATATTCGGTGCCGATTTTAAAAGAAGGCTTAACGAGCTGTCAACACTTCTCGGATTTAAAGACCTTTTAAAGCGTACGGTCGGCAAGCTTTCGGGCGGGCAGCGGCGAAGAATAGATATTGCAAGAGCCCTGCTTCATAACCCCAAAATTTTAATTCTTGACGAGCCGACCACCGGCCTTGACCCGCAGACGAGAAGAACACTGTGGAATGTCATATGGAGCCTTAGAAAAAGTGATAATATGACGGTTTTTCTGACCACCCACTATATGGAGGAGGCGGCCGAGGCCGATTATGTTGTGATTATTGATAACGGCAAAATTTCGGCCGAGGGTACACCTCTTGAGCTTAAAAACCGTTATACAGGGGATTATATAACTCTTTACGGGGTTAGCGAGGATGATGTAAAAACTCTTGGCGTAAAGTATGAGCCGTTAAGGGATGCCTATCGCCTGTCGGTTGAAAATACGGCCAAGGCGACCGAACTTTTAGTAAAAAATCCCGCACTTTTTTCCGATTATGAAATTACAAAAGGCAAAATGGATGATGTTTTTCTTGGCGTAACAGGCAAAAAGCTTACGGGAGGCGGGGAAGAATGAAAACTTTGAATGCCCTTGTTAAACGAAATGTCAAACTGTTTTTTAATGATAAGGGAATGTTTTTCACATCCCTTATCACTCCGGCAATATTGCTGGTGCTTTATGCCACCTTTTTAGGCAAGGTATATCGCGAAAGCTTTACAATGAATTTGCCGCAAGGCTTTAAGGTTTCCGACAAAATCATTGACGGCCTTGTGGGCGGTCAGCTTATTTCCTCCATTCTTGCCGTTTCGTGCGTTACGGTTGCCTTTTGTTCGAATTTACTTATGGTGCAGGACAAGGTAAACGGCAGCATAAGGGATTTAAAAATAACTCCGGTACGTCCCTACCTGCTTTCAATAGGATATTACCTGTCCTCCGTGATTTCAACGCTTATTATCTGCTTTACCGCCATGACGGTTTGTCTTTCATACCTCGCGGTTGCGGGCTGGTATATGACCACAGCGGATATTTGTTTATTGGCTCTTGACATATTTTTGCTTGTGCTGTTCGGCACGGCTATATCATCTATTATCAACTTCTATTTATCAACACAAGGGCAGATATCTGCAGTGGGAACCATTGTAAGTTCCGGCTACGGCTTTATCAGCGGAGCTTATATGCCGATATCCCAGTTTTCCGAAGGGCTGCAAAAGTTAATCCACTTTTTCCCCGGAACATATGGTACCTCACTTCTTCGCAACCACGCCCTGCGCGGCTCGTTTGAGGCGCTTCAAAAGGCGGGATTTCCCGCGGATGTGGTGGAATCAATAAAGGATTCAATAGACTGCAATATTTATTTCTTTGGCAATAAAGTACCGGAATTTTCAAAGTTTTTGATTATTTCGGCAAGCGTATCAATCTTGTTAGCGGTTTATATTATGGTAAATTTCTTGAAAAAAAGATCTGTTTAACGGTACCTTCACTTTATCGAGGTATAATCTTCCAGCGATTTTTATGATTTTGCGATTGGAGAAA
>JBMNVM010000003.1:0-23768 GCA_050946805.1 Acutalibacteraceae bacterium
TGCAGACGAATATTGCAATTCCGGGCGCCAAAAAGTTAATGGCGGTGCCCGATATGGTCTGATCCGCGCCGAAGGAAATTGAGGCGATTGCGTGAATAAGGCCGAAAAGTGCGCCCACAAGCCCGCCACACAAAAAGGCGAGCCAAGCGTTGCCGGTAAAATGCGCGACCGCCGCGCCCACAAAGGCGCCGATGGTCATCATGCCCTCAATACCGATGTTGATAACACCGCTGCGCTCCGAAAAGGTGGAGCCGAGCGCGGCATAAAGCAAAGGAGGTGTGGCAATAAGTGTGGCGTTGATAACAAGTCCGAGGTTTTTTACCAGTTCACTCATTTATTTATCCTCCTTTTTCTTAAGCCGTTTTGTGATTAAATAGCGGAATACATGGGATATTGCGATAAAGAGTACTATGGTACCCATTATAATGTCTACAACCTCGGTCGGGGCGTCTATCAGGTTCAGCTTGGAGCCGCCGTACTTCATAGCTCCGTAAAACAGTCCGGCGAAAATGCAGCCGATAGGATGGGAACTTGCAATCAGCGCGACTGTGATTCCCTGAAAGCCGAAGCCTTCCTGACCCGCGAACTGGCTTATTCGCATGGAGTTGCCCATCAGCTGTACCGCGCCGCCCAAAGCGGCCAAAGCACCCGACATACTCATGGCTATATACATGGTTTTATTGGAGTTTATTCCGCCGTATTTTGCGGCGTGAGGATTAAGTCCCACGGCCTGAACCCTGAATCCGAGGGTCGTTTTTGAAAGTATAAACCAAATAATTACGGCCGCTATTATTGAAAGCAAAATGCCGTAATTGGCTTTATTGCTGCTTAAAAAGTTCTGCACCGATTGCGGCAGCAGTATCCTTGCCGATTCGCTAATATCCTTTGAAGCCTCACCGCCGCCCACCTTGTGGATTACTTCTGTGTTGACTATATAGTTGGAGAAATAAAAGGCGATCCAGTTGAACATTATGAAGGAAAGCACTTCGTTAATACCAAACCGCACGCGCAGCACCGCCACGATAAAGCTCCAAATCATGCCGGCGGCAATGGCGGCCAGTATGCATAGCGGCACATGCAAAATTAACGGCAGTTTAACTAAAATCCCGACACACAATGCCGCAAGCGAGCCTACGACAAACTGCCCTTCGGCGCCGATGTTGAAAACGCCCATTTTGTATGAAAAGGCTACGCTAAGACCTGTAAATATAAGCGGTGTGGCATAGATTACCGACCAAATCAGATATTTCGGGCGGCTGAAAATGCTGGTAAAAAGCTTGGCGTACGCCTCAAACGGGCTAAAGCCTGCCGACCACAGGAAAATTCCGCCCACAATAAATCCGAATAAAATGGCGATGATGGTATACAAAGCGTTTTGATATAAAAGCCCTTGTGTGGCATTTTTCAAAATGTTGCGTGGAGCGACGTTAATCTGCTTTGGATTCTGTTTCATTTTTGCTTCCTCCTGCCATCATCAGTCCTAATGTTTTTTCATCGGCCTGATCGCCGGGCACGCTGCCTACTATATTGCCGCTGTAAATAACCTCAATTCGGTCGGAAAGGCTCATAATTTCATCCAGCTCAAATGACACAAGCAGCACCGCCTTGTTTTTGTTGCGCTGCTCCACAATGTAGCGGTGAACAAACTCAATAGCGCCAACGTCAAGACCGCGGGTCGGGTTTACGGCAATAAGCAAATCCTTGTCGTTGGTAACCTCGCGGGCTATTATAACCTTTTGCTGGTTGCCGCCGGAAAGTTTGCCGACCTCCTTTATGCCGCCGTCTGCGGCGCGGATGTCGAATTTCTCAATAAGCTCGTTTGCGTGGTCGAAAATGGCGTCTTTATTCAAAATACCTCGTCTTGAAAAGGGCTGGCGTTCATAGTTTTGCAAAACTAAATTGTATGCAACCGAATAATCAAGCACAAGTCCGTGCTTTTGGCGGTCGGCGGGGATGCTTGACACCCCGTTTTCAAAGAGGGTGTGGGCATCGGAATTAAAAAGATCCTTTCCGTTTACGATTACCTTACCCGACTCGCCCTTGCGAAGCCCTGTAAGTATCTCGACAAGCTCGGTCTGACCGTTGCCGTCCACACCTGCCAAACCCACAATTTCGCCGCGCCGAACCTGAAGGTTTAAGCCCTTTAGCACCTCAACACCGCGGTAATCCTTGGCATGGAGATCTTGAACATCTATAATGACTTCGCCCGGCTCAAGAGGTTTCTTGTCAACCTCAAACTGAACATCACGACCTACCATCATGGAGGCAAGCTCGTGCTCGCTGACCGATTCCACATCAACCGTGTCAATGTATTTACCCTGACGGATAATTGTGCATTTGTCGGCAGCGGCCTTGATTTCCTTTAGTTTATGGGTTATAAGAATAACCGTCTTGCCGTCAGCGGTCAGGTTGTGGATTATGTTTATCAGTTCTTCAATTTCCTGGGGTGTCAGCGAGGCGGTGGGCTCGTCAAGAATTAAGATGTTCGCGCCGCGATAAAGCACCTTCAAAATTTCCACACGCTGCTGCATTCCGACCGAAATATCCTCGATTTTGGCGTCGGGATCCACATGCATGCCGTAGCGCTCGGATAGCTCCTGCACCTGACGGCGGGCTTTTTTAATATCCAGCGTTACACCCTTTATCGGCTCCATTCCGAGTATGATGTTTTCGGTAACAGTGAAGGGCTCCACCAGCATAAAGTGCTGGTGCACCATGCCTATTCCAAGCTCAATGGCGTGGCGCGGATTTTCAATATGCACCGGTTTGCCGAAAATTGAAATGCTGCCGGACGTTGGTTTATAAAGCCCGTAAAGCACATTCATCAGCGTACTTTTGCCGGCGCCGTTTTCGCCAAGAATGGCGTGGACTTCACCCTTGTGAACGGTCAAATTGATGTGGTCGTTGGCTGTAAAATCGCCAAATTTTTTGACAATGTCGGTCATTTGAACGGCGACCACATTGGGGTCTATATGACGTGTATCTTTCAAGCCCTTCCTCCTCCTTATGTACGGTTTGGCGGGGATTTATAGAAATTAAATAATTGTTATATCATTAAAGCCTTTGGCTTTAAGCAGTCCGGCATAATACTCAAGTTCATTTTGCGTAGGTATTTGCAAAGTTTTCGCGTACTGCGCGCGCACGCCCATCGGCCGGTAGGCAATCAGCTTGTACCGGATAGGGCTTAAGGATAAATAGGGTTTTAGCATTTCGGCTGTCTGCGTGATGGTCTGTTCCGCATCAAAAAGCCCCGGAGAAACCACCGTACGCACCTCAAAAAGCTTACCTTTTGAAGCTAAAAACCGCGCGTTTTTAAGGACAATCGCGTTGTCCATGCCGGTTACCTTTTTATGCTCGAACGGGTCAAAGGCCTTGATGTCAAGCATAACACCATCGGTAACGGCTAATAAATCGGGGTAATGCTCAAAATCAAGGGTTCCGTTGGAATCTATTAGTGTTGAAAGACCGTTTTTTTGCGCAAGTTTAAAAAGCTCGGTTAAAAATTCGGGATACAGTGTACATTCGCCGCCCGAAACGGTAATACCCCGAATAAAGGGAACCTGCTTTTCAACCACCTGCCAAACCTCCATGGGAGTCATGTCGGCGGTTTTTGGACTGCTGCCGTAAGGGCAGACCTTTATGCAGGTATCACATTGAATACATTTTGCGGGATCGTAAAGTACCCGCTTATTTTTGAAACTAAGTGCACCTGTGGGGCATGAAGAAACGCATACCCCACAGTGCACACACTTGCTACGGGTTTCAGGGTTGTGGCAATAAAGACAGTTCATATTGCAGCCCTGAAGGAAAATTGCGGTACGATTCCCCGGCCCGTCAACACTGCTGAATGGTATTATTTTGTTGACTGTGGCCTTCATATGTCAGCGTACCTTTCTGTCAAGAATTTTGCCGTTCATTACGGCTCCCATTCCGAGAGCGGTGGTGTCCTGTAAGACGTTCTGACCGCTCATAAGCTTTTCAATCTCCGACCGTTTTACCAAATACCCCGTAATTCGGATAACGTCGCTATCCTTTTCGTAAAAGGACAGGTAACGAAGTTCCTTTCTAAAAGCGCCTTTAACGATATCCAGCACAAATTCGGGGTTTTTGTGAACCGTAACATCAATGGGGAAGATGTCGCCCGTACCGGACGGAAAGTATTTGTGGAAGTGGTTAAGCACCAACAGGTGGTCGATCATTTCTTCGGGTTCTTCGCCTATCGGTATACGTGTACCCGGAGAGATGTTTTGATCCTCCGCCAAGCCTACCTGCGCATGCAGCAGATAATGTCCGCCTGTTACCTCGCAGTAGGGGCTTTGGTGCTGCTCGTTAAATTCGTAAATCTGCCGAATGATGGACTCTCCAAGCTCGGTTGCCTTCTCGTCATGCCCGAAGCGGCCGGCAAGACCCTCTTTTTCAAGCAGAATGTTTACACATTCGGCAAGCCCGACAAGGCCGAACATGGCGGTGAAGCGTTCGCGGCGGATAAATCCTTCCTTTGCAAGGAAGTTGTTTTCGAAAAAGCCGCTTTCTTCAACCTCAAACCTTACACGGGCATCCATATACCGCGCCATTATGTCCATAACATAGGGCAGTTCTTTGGTTTTGAAATCATCAATCCCATTGGCGCGCTTTGCGATGTTGCCTAAAATAAGCCGGCATAAGGTGTACGACCCGCCGCCCAGCGGCAATCCGTTATAGCAGCTTGCAATTACATAATCCTCGCCGAGTTCGTTTTTGAACATTTTGTGGTTGGCAAAGCTGGGCTTGGCCGCGCTCAGAGCCGTTTTTACAGCCCGAATGGCAAACTTGTCATCGGTTACCCCTTCCTCGTACTTCAAGGTAAGGTTGGGGACGGCCTGCTCAAGCTCGGCTTCAATCTCAAGCAGCAAGCACCCTGTTTTGGTGGGCACAGGGCCGATGTTGGCATGGGAGAACGAGTCCAGAATTGTGCGGTCCATGTGCAGCAAGAAACCTCGCAGCAGCTTTTCAGCCGTCTGTTCGTCCTCCTTTAGGACAAACGGCTCAAGCAGCGTATCAAGCTGTCCCACATAGACGGGGAAATTGGTAACACTTGGAACATGCTTGTAGAAAATCAGCAGTGAATTGAGCGCCTCATATAAATCCTTTGGGGGCGCCAACTGTAGAAATTCGCTGCCTTCCTTTAAAAACTTTTGATAGTCGGGTATTATATACCGCGGACGAAGAGGGGCATGTCCCTCATTAAGATCGCAAATGCATTGGCGTTCCGGCGGTACGTTCAAAAGCTCATCAAGCCCGTCTGGTAAGTCCAATACCTCCAGCAGCGAATCGGCCGCACCCGCCAGCGAAGCTACCTTTTGCTCGTGGGTGAGTGTCGGACTTTTTATGATATTCAGAATTTTTTCGCGTGTTTCGTTTACACGCTGCATGGAAATCTCTCTCAATTAAGCGACCCCCTTTCTTCAGTAATAGGTTTTAACGCTGTTTTCAATTAGTCTAATTCGTAAATGTTGCCGTATTTGGCTTCAAAGGCATCCTTGGTTTTCGGAACGGTTATTTTACCGTCAATAATGTCCTTCTTGGCCTGTTCTACATAATCAAGAACTTCTTTAGGCAGGTTGGTGGTGGTTGGAGCAATGTCGACACCTTCGGATTTAAGGTCATAGGTGATGATACCCGATTTAACATTACCTTCCTTGACGGCCTTTGCAATCTCGAAGCAGGCTGTGTCAACACGCTTCATAGCCGAGGTAAGGATGTTATTGGGAGCAAGCGGGGACTGGTCGCTGTCAACACCGATGGCCCATTTGCCTGCATCCTTGCAGCCTTCAATAACGCCAAGACCCGTGCCTCCGGCGGCATGGAATATAACGTCGGCGCCGTTTGTAATCATTGATGTGGCGGCCGATTTACCGGTTTCGGTGCTGCCGAACGCGTTGGCATTGAACTGCAAAATCTTAGCGTTCGGGTTGGCATCCTTAACACCTGCAAGGTAGCCGTAGCCGAACTCGTTCATGGTCTGGCTGACCATTCCGATAACAAAGCCTACGGTGTTGGTTTTGGTCATTTTACCTGCCACAAGACCTACAAGGTAGGAAGCCTGACTCTGCTCGAACATCAAGCAGGTAACGTTGGGCAAATCAATCGAAGCGTCGTCAATAATGGCGAACTTCTGGTCTGGGTTGGCCTCGGCAGCCTTCTTGGTGGCATCAGCCAACATGTAGCCCACGCAGATGATAAGGTCATAGTCTTCATCTATAAAGGACTCAATGTTGGGCGCATAGTCGGCATCGGTGGAGGACTCGGCATAGCGAACCTCTACGCCCAGCTCATCTCTGGCGCGCTGCAGACCTTCCCACGCGGACTGGTTGAAGGATCCGTCGTTTACGCCGCCTACGTCGGTAACCATACCGATTTTAATCTTGTCGCCGTCTTTGCCGGTATTCTTTTTGCCACAGGCGGTAAGGGACAAGACCATCAATGCGGCCAATAATAATGCGAATAGTTTTTTCATTTGTTCTCTCTCCTTTTTTTTAATTTGAAATTAAATTAATTACTTAAACAATATCCAGTGCTACTTCAATCATGTTATTAAAACCGACCTGGCGCTCCTTAGCGGACAACTGCGTACCTTTGTAGATATGGTCGGAAATGGACAGAATACACAGTGCGTTCTTTCCGGCTCTTGCCGCGTTCATATATAACGCCGCCGCTTCCATTTCAATGCACAAAACACCCATGCTCTTCCATAAGTCCTTGGCATCCGGATTGGCATTGTAAAACACGTCCGAGGAAAGAACGTTGCCAACCGTAGCCTTGACACCCTTGTTATTCGCCGCCTCAACCGCTTTAAAAAGCAGCGGGAAGCTGGCAATCGGCGCATAGGTGCCGGGCAGACGGTACTGGCTTGCGTAGTTGGAGTCGGTACAGGCACCCATGGCTATTACAATATCCTTAAGCTCTAAATCGTCCTGCAAAGCGCCGGCCGAGCCGACTCGAATAATATTGTCCACATCGTAAAAATTAAAAAGCTCGTAAGAGTAAATTCCGATGGAGGGAATACCCATTCCGTGCCCCATGACCGACACGGGCTTACCCTTATAGGTGCCGGTGAAGCCGAGCATATTGCGCACCGTATTAAAACAGGTAACGTCTTCCAAATAGGTTTCGGCAATATACTTAGCTCTCAGCGGGTCGCCGGGCATTAATACCGTTTTTGCGATTTGTCCTTCAAGCGCTTGGTTGTGCGCGGTAGGTACATTACTCATGCTTATACCTCCTTAATGTTTTGACCGGTTCGGTCTTGTTGAATAAGCCGGCGAACGGCCCCCACAGCGGTGGTAATGGCCAGTTCGGTATCGTGTACCTGCGGATTCTCAAGACCCTTTTTTTCACGCTCTTGGTTGGCAACCACCAAAAATATTGACCCCACGCGAACCTTCAGGTAGCTTCCGACTATAAACAGCGCCGCCGACTCCATTTCGGAGGCCAAGCACCCAAGGCGCAGCCACGCCTCCCATTTATTCATAAGCTCATAGCCTACCGGTTTGGTTTCGGGCTCATGCTGTCCGTAAAAGGAATCCTTGCACTGAACGACCCCCACATGATAGGGAAGTTTTTTATCGCTTGCCGCGCCAACCAGCGCGTTTACAACCTGCAAATCTGCAATGGCGGGGAATTCTATCGGCGCGTATTCGCGGCTGGTGCCCTCCATGCGTATGGCACCGCTTGCGATTACAAGATCGCCGCCCTGCACATTGGTCTGCATTCCGCCGCAGGTTCCCACCCTAATAAAGGTGTCGGCGCCGCAGCGTACAAGTTCTTCCATGGCTATGGCTGCCGACGGGCCGCCGATACCGGTAGAGGTAACGCTTACGGGAACACCGTCCAGCGTGCCGGTATAGGTGATGTATTCGCGGTTGTCGGCAAACAGGCGGGGGTTGTCAAAATGGCGGGCAATTTTTTCGCAGCGCTTTGGATCTCCGGGCAGAATGACATAACGCCCTACTTCACCCGCGCCTACCTGTATATGATATTGCTTTCCGGATCCTTCGGTATAGTCAATCATGGATTACCCTCCTTGACGGGAAGATGAAAAAAGGATATTTCTTGTACGTACCATTAAACCAAGGTGACAAAACACTTGAAATCTCCAATTGGTAATCTCCCCCTCGTAGTATTTCCTTAATTTGTGTATTTTAGTCCTTTATTGCCCAAATGAAATGACGGTCTGGTTTTTTGTGCCTTAAAGGCCGTTTTTGTTCGTTTTCAAATGGTCGAAAAGGCTCGAATTAGATAAATTTCCCTGTCATTATTTTAACATATAATCTAAAAAAAATCCAACATTTTTTGTAAAATTGTAAATAATAACCACAATTATTAAAATTTGATGGTCAAAAATACAAGGGCGAATAAAAAAACAATACAAAAAAGTGCAAATATTAATAAAAAATAAAGGGTATAAAGAGCAGTTTGCACAAAAAATTTGAGTAAATATAACCTACACAACAATTTCGGGTTTTAAATATGTCTTAAATATAATGTGTATAAATTTAATTTATATTATGGTATAATGGTATAAAAAATTTAGAAAAAACAATATTTTAAACTGCCTTAAAAGGGGTTGATTTTCATAAGACTGTTTTTGGCTTTAAATTTTAGTAGCTATGTAAAGGCTCAAATTAATGAGATAGTCGGCATATTCAAAGCAAACTCCGCAAAGGGCAGGTTTGTAAGTGAGGAAAATATTCATCTGACCCTTGAGTTTTTGGGAGAGGTGCAAAAGGACAAGTTGAGTTTGATTTATGAAGCCATGAACCTGCTTGACATTAAACCGTTTACGTTAAATTTAAATAAAACAGGTCTTTTTAAAAGGCGAGAAGGAAATATTTATTGGCTTTCGGTAGAGAAAAACGATACCCTTTTAAGCCTTCAACACAAACTTCACCAAAACCTCATAGGAAAGGGTTTTGAGCTTGAGGCCAGAGAGTACAGACCCCATATAACCATAGGCCGAAAGGTTGAATTGAAGGACGGCTTTAATACCGATGAACTTAATGAAATTATAAGCAAAATAACAATCGATATTGATAGTGTGGACTTGATGAAATCGGAATTTATAAACGGAAATTTAAAATATACGGTATTGTATTCAAAGCCGCTGACTTAAATAATCTTTAAGGTTTTTATTTCGCGGGTTCTGTGTTGATTAAATTCGAACAAAAGATTATTCAAAATGCTTTTTTACGGCAAAAACGAAGATACCGCCCAAAAGGGGTACCTTCGCCAAAATAAAGGTATAGTTTTAATTTTTAAAGTTTAATAGTAGTTTTGCTTTGCCGCTATATTGAAATTTAACCCGCGGCCGAAGGCTTTACAAAGCTTTCCATTTGTTCGCGCACGGTTTTCATTCGAATTTTCAAATCAATTTCAAGATCCGAATCGACAGGGTATATCGGCTTACCGATATGAAGGCGCATAACCGGCTTTTTTCGTATGAGTTTGCGAAGTCCCGTAGTGGCTTCGAAGGTGATTGTCATCGGAATAATCGGCACACGCGCCTGCGCCGCCAAATGAAACGCGCCCTTTTTAAAGTTACGAAGCCCCGTATCGTACGGTTTTAACTCGCCTTCTGGGAAGAAATGGACTATGTAGTTTTTCATCAGCAGAAATTTCATTTCATCAAAGAAGGTTTTAAGCTCCATAATGCTGTCCGGAATGGCGTAGCCGCCAAGCACCCGCACAAGCCTTCCGGGCCAAAGGGTCTTTACGTTTTGCGGCAGCGTTGGGAATATCGCCTTGCGTGGGAATACCGCAAGACCTATTAAGGCGCTGTCCAAAAGATGCACATGGTTGCATACCGTAATGGCGCCCTTATTTAGACCTTTAAGGTTTTTTCTGCCGTACACCTTTACGCCAAGGACTACTCTCGTCCACAAAAGCAGTAACGGCGTGGCTATCCATGTGCTGAAAATGCGGGCAAACAGCTTGAAGAAAAATCCGCGGTGGTACTCGTTTTTATCCTTTACGGACATTGATGTATACACGTTTTCTATTTTTCTGATACTGCGGTTTATTGCGTATTGCTTGCCCTGCCTTATGTAATTTTCCCGCGCTTTGTTAAGTTTTTGCGGATTATCCAGCCAATAGTCGATTCTTTCGGCTAAAGCTTTAGGGGATCCGGCCTTGAAAAGATGTCGTGAATCGATGGCGAATTGGCCGGCGGCGCTTTTTTCGCTATCCGAAATTATAGGAACCAGCCCGCATGCAAAGGCTTCGATTAATGAAATTCCTTCAATTTCTATATCCGAAGGGTGGACGTAAAGATCGCAGTCGTTTATAAGCTTAACAAGTCCCTCACGGTCGTAGTAACCGAAAATCGGCGGACGGGGAAGACTCTTTGCCATGCGGCGAAGCCTTTTCTCAGAGGGGCCCTTTCCGGCGAAATACAGTTGTATTTTATCGGCATAACGGGACTCCATAACGGCGCGGATTAAAACATCCTGCCTTTTTTCGGGGGAAAGTCTGCCGACCATTAAAATCTTTATCGGCTCATCGGTTTGTTTATTAGGCGAATCTTTCGGGCAAAAATCGGGATGCACCCCGTTTGATATAATATGCAGCCGTGCTTTATAACCGTGGCTTCTAAGCTGGGCGGCTATAAATTTTGACGGGCAGTGTATGTGTGAGAATTTGCGGTAAAAGAAAAGGTTAAACAGATAGTATATCAAATGTGCGGCGGGTGGAAACCATTTAAGCCCTATGTTGTAGGTTATGTTTTCTGGCTGAATGTGAAAGGCCGCAATGACAGGCACATTCAACCGCTTTGCCACCCTTTGTGCGGCATTACCGAGCGGCCACGGCTGAAGAATATGTACCACGTCACAGCCTCTGATGGCCTTTTCCAAAACTTTTTTTACCGGCCTTGCGAACAATGTCTGCTGCTTGTGGGCAAGGGTGGTTGCAACAGGTATTTTAAGCTCGGGCAGATAAAACATCTCAAAACCTGTATTTTGGTCTTTGCCGCTTTTTGCACTGTCGCCGCAGGTGATTACGCGGATTTGATGACCGCGCTTTGCCAACCCTTCGGCAAACCGAATTGCCGAAATGGTGGTTCCGTTGTTGTTGATGTTAAATGTGTCGTTTACAATGGTGATTACCATATCAAATACCGCTCCTTTTTATTGCCGGTCAAAAGCAAAACACCGGCAAAGGACAATATTCTCTTTAACCTTAATTTACAACAAAAAAATAAATTGTCAAGTACCTAACCGAAATGCGGCGTAGAAGTTAAGAGGAAACATATGCTCCAATTAATTTTATTTAAAATTACGATATTACTATTCCAAAAATAGGTTTTACCAAAAAACGGCTTTTAGAAAGCGGATATTCAGGCGGTTATAATTTTAAAGAAAGGGTGAAATTAATGAATCTGCACGATAAAGTAAGCACCGGATTGGCGGGGTTTGACGAGGTAATTGACCATCTGCGGTTCGGGGATAACGTGGTATGGCAGGTACAAAGCGTTGATGATTATATGGTTATGGCCGACTCTTTCGCGGCAAGCGCAAAGAAGCAAAACATGCGGCTTGTCTACATTCGCTTTGCAAGCCATCCGCCAATATTTGAACAAGACTGTGATGTTAAGACCTACTGTGTCAATGCCGACAAGGGCTTTGAAAGCTTTACGATAGAAATTCATAATATTATAAAGAATGAAGGCAGGCTGGTCTTTTACGTTTTCGACTGCCTTACCGATTTATTGGAGCATTGGCATTCGGATTTGATGATTGGCAACTTTTTCAAAGCCACCTGCCCCTATTTGTATGAGCTTGATACGGTCGCATATTTTGCCCTAATGCGAAATTTTCATACCTATAACACTATTGCCAATATCCGTGAAACCACACAACTTCTTTTGGATTTATACAAAATAAACGGCAAAACCTACATTCACCCTTTAAAGGTGTGGCAGCGCTATTCGCCCACCATGTTTTTCCCGCATTACATGCAAGGGCAGGAGGCGGTATGCATTACCTCCAGCGCCGATGCCGCCGAACTTTTCAACAGCATAAGCCGCGGCGAGGTAAGGCTTGACTATTGGAATACAATTTTTAACGAGGCCAAAAAAGCGCTGGAAAAACCGCAAAATGAGCAGGAAGAAGTAAAAAAGCGGCTTATGTATATGCTTATCGGCAGCGATTCAAGGATGTTTCGCCTGTGCGAGAAGTATTTAACTTTAAAGGACATTCTCTCGATTGCCGGACGGGAGATCGGCACCGGTTTTATTGGCGGCAAGAGTGTCGGTATGCTTTTGGCAAGAAAAATTTTAAAAACTCACGGCGGCGAACGTATAACATCGGTTTTGGAGCCGCACGATTCTTTTTACATCGGTTCTGATGTGTTTTACACCTACATTGTCCAAAACGGCTGGTGGACACTGCGCACCAAGCAAAAAACGCCCGAAGGGTATTATAAATATGCGAAAGAGCTAAGGGAAAAGCTGCTAAAAGGCGCCTTCCCCAAGGATATTCAAGAGCAGTTTATTCAAATGCTTGAATATTTCGGGCAGTCCCCCATTATAGTGCGTTCAAGCTCCCTTTTGGAGGACAACTTCGGGAACGCCTTTGCCGGCAAATACGAAAGTGTTTTTTGCGTAAATCAGGGCACCCCGCAGGAGAGGTATGAGGCCTTTGAGCAGGCCGTGCGCATTGTCTACGCAAGCACCATGAACGAGGATGCCTTGAACTACCGTATGAACAGGGGGCTGGCTGACCAAGACGAGCAAATGGCAATACTTGTGCAGCGTGTGTCGGGCGACAGGTACAAGGATTATTTCTTTCCGCACATAGCGGGTGTCGGCAACTCCTCAAACCTTTATGTTTGGGATCAGGGCATAGACATGAATGCAGGTATGCTGCGGCTTGTTTTCGGGCTCGGTACCAGAGCGGTTGACCGCACCAACAGCGATTACGCTAAAATTGTCTGCCTTGACAATCCGCTTAGAATACCCCCGATGAACCATGAGGATCAGAAAAAATTCTCGCAGCACCGCCTTGACTTACTTTCCCTAACCGAAAACGCCCTTGTAAGCAAGGACTTGAACGAGGCTTTGTCCCTTCAGCTAAAGGCGGACAAAAATCTGTTTTTCAGCCCCGACCATGCCACAATGGCGCGAATGCGGGAGCGTGGTATTGCGGAAACCCGAATGTACTATCTCCTTGATTTTAAAAAGCTTTTTACAAATACGCCTTTTGCAGATATTATGCGGGAAATGCTTAGTATACTTTCCCGCGCGTACGACTATCCGGTTGACATTGAATTTACCGCCAACTTTAATAAGGACACCGAATTTAAAATAAATCTTTTGCAGTGCCGTCCGCTTCAAACAAAGGGCTTAGGAAAAACCGTAAAGATACCCGATATAAGTAACAAAAATGACTGCTTTATTGAAAGCACCGGCAACTTTATGGGCGGAAGCGTGCGCCTGCCGGTTGATTACGTTATATTCGTAAAGGCAAAAGAGTATTTAAGCCTTTCAAAGCAGGAAAAGTACGAAGTGGCAAGAAAAATAGGCTTAATTAACCGGCAGATTAAGGGCAAAAATGCCATGCTTATAGGGCCGGGCAGATGGGGAAGCACCACACCCTCGCTTGGGGTGCCGGTACACTTTACGGAACTTTGCAACATGCAGGTGGTCTGCGAATACTCCTCCAAAAAGCACGGGTTTATGCCCGAACTGTCCTACGGCAGCCATTTCTTTCAGGACATTGTGGAAACCGAAATATTTTATGTGGCTGTTTTTGACGGGTATCAGGGTGTTACTTTTAACCCCGAGTATGTGTTAAGTAAAGAAAATTTGCTGCCATCATTCCTGCCTGACTCGGATAAATTTAAAGACGTTTTACACATCTCAAACGCAGCCGGCATGGAAATATATTCCGATATCGTAACACAAAAGCTTTTATGCAAATAAGGTTTTTGCGGATTTAGTGTGAAAATGCAAAAAAGCAGGGGCGCTAAAAGCGCCCCTTTGCTTTGTTCATATACAATCGCCGGCTATGCCTGCAGCAGAAAGGTTAAGCTATGAAAAATCCCGCCGCAGCGGGGGCTCCCTTGTGTAAAGGGAGCTGGCAAAAACTGTGTTTTTGACTGAGGGATTGTAGTTGAATAAATCCTCAAACATCTGCGGCTGCCACTTAAACACCGCATATAGCTATTTAACCGCGTTTGTGGCGACAGGCAAGTTGTGCAGATGAAAAAGCTTTCAGTGCGTTTTCATATGCTTGCCGACAAAATGCCCTTTTAGGGCGACATTGCTTAACGGCATAGCCAAAGATCCTAACTAAGTTTTTTACAAAAGTTTGTTGCTAAACAATCTGGAATATATAAAACTTTAAATAATCGGTTTCCGGAACATTCCAAAGTATGGGATGATCGGGGGATTGCTGTCGCGCCTCTATCTGCCGAAGTGAAACGGCGGCATCGTTCGCGGCGCCAAGCAGCATTTTGCGAAACAGTTCATCGGTCATAAAATGACTGCAGCTGCAGGTGGCAAGGTAACCGCCCCTTGGCAGCAGCTTCATTGCTTTAAGGTTGATTTCCTTATAACCGCGGGCGGCGGAATTAACCGTTTTACGGGATTTGGTAAAGGCCGGCGGATCAAGTATTATAAAGTCATAGTCCCTGCATTTCTGTTCCGCAAGCCTTGTAAGCAGTTCGAAAACGTCTTCGCACATAAAATCCATATTACCGTCCACGCCGTTGCGGGCGGCATTCTCTTTGGCCATATCAATGGCAGACTGCGATATATCCACGCAGGTAACATGCTGTGCCCCGCCCATCGCCGCATTAATGCCAAAGGAGCCGGTATGTGTAAAGCAGTCAAGCACCAGCTTGCCCTTCGCAATTCGGGCAACAGCGGCACGGTTATACTTCTGGTCAAGGAAAAAGCCGGTTTTCTGGCCGTTTTCCACATCTACCATGTATTTAACGCCGTTTTCGCAGATTTGTGTGATTGCCGATTCGGGAGCGGATATTTCGTCCGACAAATACCAGTTCTTGTATTCCGTCAGCCCTTCTTGTCGGCGAAGTGATATATCGTTGCGCTCGTAAATGCCGGAAATTTTCTCGCCCATATCGTGCAGCACGTCTAAAAGGGCTTTGAAAATAGTGTCTTTTACAAGCTCCATGCCAAGACAGGCGATTTGTACCGACAGAATATCACCGTAACGGTCGACCGTCAGCCCCGGCATCTGGTCGGCCTCGCCGTGTATCAGGCGGCAGCACGAAAAATCCGCCCCGGGCATTACGGTTTTGCGATAAAAAAGTGCATACTCAACGCGTCGGCGCCAAAAACGGTCGTCAAACACATCGTTTGCGTTGCGGGAAATAAGCCTTACGGTAATTTTGCTTTTATTGTTGTAAAACCCCGTACCCATATAGGCGTTTTTGGCAAAGACGTCCACAAGCCAGCCGTTTTGCGGCGTTCCTTCGGTCGATAAAATCTCCTCTCCGTACACCCACGGATGTCCGTTTTTAATGCTGCGCTCCGCCTTAGGTGTTATAAAAACCTTCGGATACTGCCGTTCCTGTTTCATTAGTTGCTCCTTTTAAAATTATTCTTTACAGATTGTAGCACATTTCGCTTTCGCTTTCAACAAAATAACAGCTGAATAAGACGTTGCCCTATTTATGATAAAAGGTTTATTGAAAATATTTCCATAATGGTTTAGAATAATTATAATAAAACTTTGAAATTAAATTCAAAGGGGAAATCAGATGATAACAAGGGAATTTGAAACTCCGTTTGCAAAACTTAATGTCTATAAAAACGGACAGCCAATCGATTTTAAAATAGTGCCGTTTTCTTATGGAATCCCTTTAGACGACAACAGTTACAAAATACCGGAAGGGCTGTACAGGGTTATAATAGATATGGATTCATTGAAAATCGGCAATGTATTGGTATGCGAATTTGACAGGGGCTGTCTGCAAAACGACGGCGGCAGCGAGCATACGGTTAATATTGTCGGCACGATAGATGGCTACACAGTCGGTATGGGGACTTTTGATACGGATGATTTTGGTTCGCCAAAGGACGAAGATTATGGCATACCCTATGAACTTTGGGATTGGACAAAGCGGGGATTTGAGGTTCGTATTATAGACGACCCCAAAAAGTATAAAAATAAAGGCTACTATCAGCAAATATATTTTGATATTGCTTATGAGCCCGGGACAACAGACGAGGCATCGGAATTAATATCATTCGTTACCGACGGTGCCCATGGCTTTTGGGGTAATAGCACAGAATACATAAGGCTATAAAAACTTTAAGAACAGGCAATCACCTTCAAAAAAACAGAGCATATTCGGCGTTTAACATTTTTCGCCGAATATGCTCATTTTAAGTTTGATTAATACTAAATACTTATAATTAATCCCGCTACGAAAAAGCAAAGGATTTATTCTTTTTTGGTTTTGCGCTGGATTAGTTTAACAATCTCCACAATAGGTATTACCAAGACAGCAAGCGCAAGGGCGATTGCGTATTCCAAAATGCCGATACTCGTAAATCCGAAAGCGTTCCGCAGGAAGGGGATGTAAATGACGGCCGCGGTCAGTATAAAGGAAAGTATCATCGAGCCGAACAGATAGAAATTGTGGTTCTTATTGGTGAAGATTGATTTATACTGTGAGCGCATATTGTAGGAGTGGAAAATTTCGGCCATTGACATGGTTAAAAATGCCATTGTCATACCGTCGTTGCTGTTGACAATTCTCCATGCGCCGCTCTCAAGTCGCTCACCTATGAAGTATGCGGCAAGGGTGAGCAGGGCAACCATTACGCCCTGATAGAATACGCTAAACCCTACTCCGCCGGAGAATATGCCTTCCTTCGCATCGCGCGGTTTGCGCTTCATAATGTCGGCCTCGCCCTTCTCCATACCGAGGGCAAGGGCGGGCAGGGAGTCGGTAATCAGGTTGATGAAAAGTATATGCGCCGGCTTTAAAATCGTAAACCCGAAAATGGTGGCAATAAAGATACTAATAACTTCGGAAAGGTTGGAGGAAAGCAGGAACTGCACCGATTTGCGGATATTATCATATATGCGGCGGCCTTCTTCCACCGCGGAAACTATTGTTGCAAAATTGTCGTCGGCAAGAATCATGTCGGCGACATTTTTGGTAACATCGGTGCCGGTAATGCCCATACCAACGCCTATATCGGCGTTCTTTATTGAGGGGGCATCGTTTACGCCGTCGCCGGTCATGGCGGTAACATATCCGCGCGTGCGCCACGCGTTGACTATTCTGGTCTTATGCTCGGGCTTAACACGGGCATAAACGCCGTAACGTTCGACATTGTTTATGAAATCCTCGTCACTTATCTCGTCAAGCATGGCTCCAGTAAGGGCTTCGGACGGGTCTGTGATAATTCCAAGCTGCATGGCAATAGCCCTTGCTGTATCTATATGGTCGCCGGTAATCATAATCGGGCGAATACCGGCGTTTCGGCACTGCTCTATGGCCTTCGGAACCTCCTCACGCACCAGGTCAATCATTCCGACAAGTCCTAAAAATACAAGCTCGCCCTCATCCTGCGGGGAAAGCGTTTCGGGCTGATTGTCCCACTCGCGGTATCCGGCGGCAAGAACACGCAGCGCCTTGTCGGCCAAGCGTTTGTTCTCGCTTATAAAGAACTGCCGCTTTTGGTCGGTCATGGGCAGAACCTGCCCGTTTTCAAGGTAAGAGGTGCATTTTGATATAACCACATCGGGCGCGCCTGTGGTGTGCTGGATAAATCCGCCCTCCGGCTTTTTGTGAAGGGTTGTCATAAGCTTGCGCTCGGAATCGAAGGGAATTTCGGCAACACGGGGATATTCTTGATTTAGTTTATTTTTAGGTAGCCCGAGTTTGTTGGCGTAATTTACAACGGCGGCCTGTGTCGGGTCGCCTTCGGCCTGACCTTGCTCGTTAAGTTCGGAGTCGGAGCAAAGCGCCAGTGATGTGGCAAGCAGTTTTTCATCACTGCCCGAATATTCGACAACCGTCATCTTGTTTTGGGTGAGCGTTCCGGTTTTATCCGAGCAAATTATCTGGGTGCAGCCGAGCGTTTCAACGGCGGTCAGCTTGCGGATTATGGCGTTTCGCTTTGCCATTTTGGTAACGCCGATTGAAAGAACTATTGTAACAACCGCTACAAGACCTTCGGGGATTGCCGCAACTGCAAGGCTTACAGCCAGCATAAAGGATTCAAGCAGCGTGTCTACAATATCCGTGCCCGGAACCGGTGCGGATGTAAAGTGCCTTAGAAGGCTTACGCCGAACATGACCACGCAAATGGCGAGGACGAATACCGTAAGAATACGGCTTAATTGGGAAAGCTTCTTTTGTAAGGGGGTTTCGCCTTCTTTTGCGGCGGTAATTGCGTTTGCAATTTTGCCCATTTCGGTGTCCATACCGGTGGCGGTAACAACCATTGTGGCACGTCCGTAAACGGCCGAACTGCCCATGTAAACCATGTTTAGCCTGTCACCAAGCGGGGTGTCGCTTTCGGTGGTATCAAGCGCGGCATCGGTTTTATCAACCGGAACAGATTCGCCGGTGAGCGCCGCCTCCTCAACCTTCAGGCTTACGCAGTTGATAAGCCGCCCGTCGGCGGGAATGGCGTCTCCGGCCTCAAGAAGTACAACGTCGCCAACCACAAGCTCCTCGCTTTTGACCTGAACAACCTTGCCGTCGCGCATTACCTTTGAGGTGGCGGCCGCCATTTTTTTCAAAGCTTCAATAGCAGCTTCGGCTTTGCTTTCCTGTATTACGCCAAGCGCCGTGTTGAGTACTACTACAAAAAGAATAATGAATACGTCAGACATCGACTCGCCCGAAATAACGGCGGTAATGCCCGATATAATGGCCGCAGCTATTAAGACAAGCACCATTGGGTCAGAGATTTGAGAGAGAATTCGCTTAAAAATGGAGGCTTTTTTACCCTCCTCAAGACGATTTGGGCTGTTTTTTTGAAGCCTTTGCTCAGCTTCCGCAGATGAAAGCCCGCAAGCGGTACTGCCGGTTTCCTTGAGTACCTCATCGGTGGACATGAAATAATGTTTCAAAACATTTTCTCCTTTCTGTTTTTTGGGTCTTTGCTGTAGCGCAGGATATTAAAAAAGAGACCCTGCGCGTACATAACGCGCATAAGTCTCGTTCCTTTTCCGCTGAAGATTTGCGGTTTATTCCGGCCAGACGGATATTTCCGCCACGATGTTGACACGGAGTGCGCAAAAGCGCGAACTACTCCCCTATGCTTTAGGAAAATATTAGCACAATAACCCCTGTTTGTCAAGTGATTATGCAATAAATTCGATGATAACGGCATAAAAACTTTCGACAAATTTTGCAAATGGTATTCATAATAATACCGTTTTCAAAAGCGATATTGACTATTGCAAACCGCAAACCGCTGGGTTACAATGGTAATATAAGGTTTTAATTAAAACTCGCTTTCAACCGTAAATTCAGAATTTGGGAGGATTACTTATGAAGGCTATGAATGAAACAATAAAAACTCAACTTTCTCACCGTACCATTCGTGAGTTTAAGGACGAAAAAGTGCCGAGCGAAGTTTTCGAGCTTCTAATGGAGGTCGCAAGGCGGACGGCAACCTCCACCGGCATGCAGGCTGCTTCGATTATACGAATAACCGATAAGGATTTAAAAAGCAAAATCGCCGAAATCTGTAATCAGGAGTATGTTGCGAGGGCGCCGGAGCTTTTGATTTTTGTTGCCGACCAGTTCAGGTGCGGGCAAATAGCAAAGGAAAAGGACGGCTTTGAGGATACCGTAAAGGACATGGATCACTTCCTTGCGGCCTTTACCGATGCCTGCATTATGGCGCAAAACATTGTCGTTGCGGCCGAGTCCATGGGTCTTGGCGCGGTTTATTTGGGAAGTATTCTAAACGACTCACAAAAAATTTGCGAGCTTTTAAAGCTGCCGCAGCTTACCTTTCCGGTTGTCGGGCTCGGTTTAGGTTATCCCAACCAAAATCCGCAGTTAAAGCCCAGAATGGATATGAAGCTTCGCCTTTTTGAAAACAGCTACACCGTTTTTGAGAATTACCTTGACGAAATTAAGGACTACGATAAGGAAATGAACACCTATTACGACCTTAGGCACCCCGATAATCCGGTTCCGAGCTTCAGTGATCAGGTGGTCGAGCTTTTAAAGCGGTTGCTGCCCAAGCGCCAGGAGGTTATGAAGGTTGTTCTCCGGCAAGGGTTTGATTTAAAAATTAAGTAATATATATTGGTTTTCAACCTTTTTATACTGTGTTTCCGTTTTGATGGCGGCATCTGGCAAAGGGCGATTTTCATTATTCCCTTTACTTGTATGATTTTAATGCTTGAGCGGGTAAAAACTTTTAAAAAGCAGGAGTAATCAGGGCGCCAAAGAGCGCCCTTTAAATTTATAAGCATATTGTTTTTTGTTGTAAAAAATTTGTAAAAGCCAAAATGCCCGATTGACTATTTTTATTTTAATTGATAAAATGCTTTTATAAATTTAAGATACAAATTAAAGCTTACATAGCGGCAATTAAAAAAACAGAAAACTTTAATAAAACATCGTCAATTTTTTCAGTAGATTATATTCATTTTCTTTAGTGGCGCCATTTTTTCAGTATATAATTTATATTTAAAACAACAAGAAAAGTAAAAGCGCTTTTGTAGATAGTAAAAACGCGGCAGTTTTTGAAAATGGAGGGCGTAAAAATGGATTTTTTGCAGGAAAGCAGCATTTGGATTTATCTTTTTATATTTTTCGGTAAAATTTTTGAGGTTACAATCGCTACCGTAAGGCTTGTACTGATAAGCCGCGGTGAGAAACTGATAGGCTCGATTATTTCCATGTTCGAGGTGCTGATTTGGCTGTTTATCACCGGTACCGTTTTAAGCGGCTTTCGGGATGACATAATAAGGGTTGTTATCTTTGCTATTGCCGTCGGTATCGGAAACTACCTCGGCTCGTGGATGGAGGGCAGACTGGCCTTCGGACTTTGCTCGATACAGGTAATAGTGCCAGACTCCTTCGCAAGTGAGGAACTTGCGGGGAGACTCCGGGAAAACAATTTCGCGGTTACCGTTATGAAGGGTAAGGGGAAAGACGGCGAGCGTGATATTATGTATCTTCACACCAAAAGAAAGCGCGTGGCCGAAGCGGAAGAGATAATTAAATCCTTCCTTGAAAAGGCGGTTATCATTGTCAATGACGCTAAGGTTATTCACGGCGGGTTTATAAAGAAATAACATATACGCTGCTTTTTGAACCTTAACCTTTAAATTTTCTAAGGCTTTATGTGAGCCGATTTTAAGAAAACGCGGTACTGTAATTTGCGGTGGTTTGACTGCGGCATATGGTCGGTAGTTGTGTATATGTAAAAAAAGGGCTGTTCCGGTCTTTATATAAGCGTTAATGACGGCGCGCCGCAGGCGCATTACAACATAGGCTGCGCAATCGGCCGCCTTGAGTGAAACAGGCGTTTTGATATTCGCTTTCGTATTAATGCTGTTTTTGCGGTATAATACGCCTGATTTCACAACCTGCTACGGTGAAATTTTCGTCGGATTTTTTCGCTTTAAATGCGGTAAATTAAAGTCATTATTTAGGAGTTATAAATTTATGAACAAGTTAAGGATTAATCTTTATGATCTTCTAAGCTGTATTTCCAAGGCGGAGGAACTAATCTCCACAATTCTTGTAAATCATCACCAGCAGGTTGCCTATTTATCACTCCGTCTGGCGGAACAAATTGGTCTTTCGGCGGAACTGCAATATGATATTTATATTGCGGCATTAATTCACGACATAGGTGCTACTACGGTAAAGGAACGCCTTGAACTTGTCGAATCCGAGCCGATAAACGTAAACAGCCACGCCTTCAGGGGTGCCAAGCTGATTGAAGGCTTCAAACCGCTGCAGAATGCCGCTAAAATCATCAAGTTCCACCATATCCCATGGGACTATGGAAACGGCAGCCGTTATATGGGCGAGGAGGTTCCTCTGGCAAGCCAGATAATCCATCTGGCCGATCGGGTCTGCGCATCAATACGTCCCAACCATAACATAATTACTCAGCTTCCAAGCGTTTTATCAAGGATTCGCATGCAGTCGGGCAGTGTTTTCAACCCCGATTTGGTGGACACGCTGTTTGAAATAAGCGATAAGGAATATATTTGGCTGGATTTAATTTTTCCAAATCCGGCGCAAATGGTTTCATTTAACGGTATTTTAAACATTTTAACATTGGAAATTGATGATATTGTCGACCTTGCACTGATTTTTTCGCGAATCATAGATTTCAGAAGCCGCTTTACGGCATCACATTCGGCGGGCGTGGCCAAGGTCGCCGAAAGGCTTGCCGAGCTTTGCGGATTTTCACCGAATGAATGTAAAATGATGCTGATTGCCGGATATTTGCACGATTTGGGCAAGATTGCAATCAGTGATGAGATTTTGGAAAAGCCAATTAAATTAAGCGAACAAGAGTTTAATGAAATGCGGGCACATACCTATTATACTTTCCGTATGCTTGAACCCTTGGAGCAGTTAAAAACAATCAGTATATGGGCGGCTTACCATCATGAAAAATTGGACGGAACAGGGTATCCGTTCCACCTTTTGGGGAAAGACCTGCCTTTGGGTTCGCGAATTATGGCGGTTGCCGATGTCTTTACCGCCATAACCGAAGACCGCCCCTACCGCAAGGGCATGGATTTTCAAAGTACCGAAAAAGTCTTGACCGATATGGTAAAAAATAACGCCTTAGACGGTATGGTGGCAAACAAACTTATTGAAAACTTCTCCGAAATTAACCATATTCGCGAAGTTTCCCAGTGTGAAGCGGTTCAAATGTACGAAAGCTTTTTAAAGACTTAAAACTGCAATATTAAAAAGCCGGACAAGTTCTTCTTGCCCGGCTTTGGCTTTTGAAAGGTGAATAGCTTGCGGCAGTTTGAGCAAGGTGAAAATAAATAATTAGGGGTGTAATAAGTTAAAATGTTTTAAAGGATTTTAAAAGGTGATTGCATTTAAATGGGCTTAATTCTTAATTCATTTATGTTTACTGTTTGAGACTTTTGATTTATTCCACACACATACCAAGCGTGCACAGATAGTGGTTGGCTTCGCGCAGCACGTGGTCGGCAAGAAGCGGTATTATTATCGACTGAATTTTGCATTCCAACAAGCCTTTTGTACCGGCTGATTTGAAATCTCTTAACCTTTCGGTTTCCTGCAGGCTGCTGTTTGTAACATCCGAAATATCCAATGAACGTCTTTCGGCCTGCGCCGCCTCAACGGTCAATTCGTCGAACTGCCGTCCGAACATTCTGGCGGTTTCAATCAATGCCGCCTCAGACGGGTCAAGCAGTCCGGCAATAAATTTTGCGTGTTCCGCCATTTGCCTGTTCCAGAATACCTCCTGTTTTATTAAATCCTCCGGACTATCCATGCCTTCTCTGCGCACGAGCATTACAAGCATATTCATGAAATGTCTGGCTTCTCTTATTATATGTTCTATCAGCAAAGGATAGTTAAACGTTAACATCTTGCAAGATCTAACGTCTGACAGCAATTCTTCTTTAAACATCGCAAGCTCCGCCGTAAGCTGGTATGCTCTGCGGTCAAGGTTTTCAACTGCCCCTTCCAGTTGCCCGTTGCCCATTGTCCCGAAGCCTACAGGCTGCAGCATTTCTTCCCGCCTTGTCAAATCCAGATTAAAAGGT
>JBMNVM010000004.1:0-20385 GCA_050946805.1 Acutalibacteraceae bacterium
GACAAAGATTTCAGAATATCATCTTCATTTACCGACGGAATCTTGTCTGCATCAATATCGGTGGGAAGGCAATCTACGATTTCGCTGTTAGGTTCGTAGCGTGGCGCTTTGCGTCTGTCTGTTGATACTCGGAGGTTTTCTGCTGCTTCCTTTCGTTTTTCTAACGGTAGACGCACAATTTCTTTGATTGCTTGGTCGGTTGGATTTATCGTTCCATATAGAATCTCTTGACGAATGCCGGGAAGTACTTCTTCAGCAGCATCTATTCCGTTACAAATTTGCTGAGCCTGCTTGATCTCACATTCCGGCACTCCCATTTTTTGAGCAATTATCGAACGTGTTCCGTGTGATTTCTGGTCTGGGCAAATTTTACCCAGACCACTTTCACTGGATAAAGTATATTGATTGCCGTGAAATTTACAGCTTTTCTTTTCGGCTTCATATTGCTTTCCACGAAGGTATCTTACATATCTATCGGACAGACGCTTAGTGCTGATTTGATTCTTACAAATCCAAGCGATTGCTTCATATTTATCTTCAAAGTGCTTTTCAAATGTTTTACACTCAATCTCCGGATGCTTTTTCAAAATCTTGTATCTACTGTGTCCGTCAATAATATATCCGTTCCATATGATAATCGGCATCAGGAGTTCTCCTTCGGCAACGATATTTTCCTCCAGTTGTTTGAACTCCTCTTGACCGGCAGGAGGAATTACCTCCTCAAATTCGGGATTTATCTGCAATTCAAGCTTCACATTCAATCCCCCCTAAACTTACAATTTGTTTTTTCCACCTAAGCACACACTCAATTAACATTGACAAGACTCGGTGATTATCTTTTCTATTAATAAGTGGCACACATTTTACAATCGATTGTGTACTTAGGTAGTACATCCTATTTGATCTCAACACCCCGGATGTAATGGGAAACCAACAGGCGGCTGACTGCTATCAGCCTCATGGGACTCTCACCCTCGCGCCTTCATTGTGACCCGACCGCGAATTACGGAAGTATCATTATCCTCTGAATAGATCCTTGCCCGACGAGGAACAACCTCGCCTTTACAGTCGGAATTATCGCTCGTCCTTTCGGAGTCTCGGCGTACCGCTGAATGGCTCGCTATACAGATAACGTACCTGTTGGTTTGTCTATTCAATTTTCACGGTTCCCCGAAGAGGTTTTCAAGTCTCTCGAAGAACCCCTTCACTTATTACGCGATCTCAAGGGGCAAAAGTTCACCGTCTCCTGAAAAAAATTTTAAAAAAACACCGTATCGTAATTGAACGACACGGTGCAGTTTGAATTACTTATTTGATTTAATATTTTCCTTATATATAGAGAATTTGTAAGTTTCTATTTTTCGCTTTCTAAACTTTTATAATAACTTCATCAACACCATCGGTATATTTGCCAAGCCGGATAAGCGAATTGCGTTTGTTTATAAGAGAAGAAATGATTTCTGCATATTCACGGTCATTAAGAGCGATGTAATACTTTTTGTTTTTCATAAGTGTAACCTCCTGCGTTGATTATATAATAATCCGGTCATTTTGAAAAATGTGCGTGGCAGGGAAACCCTAACACAGAATAAAAAGGGGATAAAAAGGTACAGGGTAAAACAAGTTCGAACTGTTATGAGCACTCTTTTCAATTAGCAGGATTTTTAGCACGATTTTTTGAGCGATTAGCAGGAAAGCGATTTTGATTAGCAAAAATCGAAAATTCCTGCTAATTATATTAGCAAGCTAATTGAGGGTAATGGTAATATGAACACGAAAAACATGAGCAAAAAACAGCCTTAATTCGTCATCTATGCGAAAACACAGGCACGCAAAAAACAAGCCGAAAACCATGTAAAATCAAGGCTTTCGGCGTTGTTTGTGGCGTCGCTAAGAGGATTCGAACCTCCGGCCTACCGCTTAGGAGGCGGTCGCTCTATCCGGCTGAGCTATAGCGACATTTATTAAATTGTATTTGTATTACCACTTGCCTTTTTTGAAAAGGCAAGTGATAAAGTAACACCTTAGGAGGCGGTCGCTCTATCCAGCTGAGCTACGGAAACATCTTTGAAATCTATTCAATTTTAGGCTTAGATTAACTCGTTGTCAATCACTTTTCCCCAAAAGGCGGTTGTCATAACATATTCTTAGGAGGCGGTCGCTCTATCCAGCTGAGCTATAGCGACATATTTTATTTTTAAAGTTACGGCAAGCCGCATTTTGCCAAGTTATTATATGCACCAAAAACGGCTTTAACCCATTTTTTTGGTATACCGAGCTGACAGCCAAACTGTCAGCCCGATACGCTCAATGCACATTATTTTACTGCAAAATTTAAAAAATGTCAACTAAAACATTGAAATCTGATTGGTATCCGGCAGATCATTCAAAGCGCCTATATCCGAAAGGCTTTGAATAATAGCCTTTGATACCCCTGCCTCTATCTGGAAATCCTCTTTGGATACGAAATTGCCACGTTGTGCGGCCTCGTATATAGCATATGCCGCCTTTTCGCCGACACCCGCAAGGGCGCCGAAGGGCAGGCGCATTTTCCCGTCTTCCGGAAGAAATTTCATGGCATGGGATTTTCTAAGGTCAATGGGCAGAATTTCAATGCCTCTTGCCATCATTTCGTTGAAAATGAGCATGTTTTCATAAATATCAAGCTCTTTTTTGGTGGCTTCCTTGCCCTTTGCCTTGATATTATTAATATATTGCTTTACCGCCTGGTGGCCTTGTAAAATCGTGGGAACATCCACATCCTCGGGACGGGCTGTGAAATACGCGCAGTAAAATTCAAGCGGGCGGTAGACCTTGTACCACGCAACCCTTATGGCGGCGGTAACGTATGCGGCGGCATGGGCTTTTGGGAACATGTACTTAATCTTGTAGCAGCTTTTAATATACCACTCCGGCACGCCCACCGCGCGCATATCCTCCTCCATGGCTTCCCATTCTTCTTTGGATATTTGACCCTTTGCGACTAAACCTTTACGAACCGTTTCGGTAATTTTAAAGGCTCTGCTTTCGTCCATTCCCTGATGTATCAGGTAAACCATTATATTATCACGAGTACCGATAACCTCCGAAATCGTGCAGGTTCCGTTGTCAATAAGATCCTTAGCGTTTCCGAGATAAACATCAGTGCCGTGGGAAAGACCCGAAATCTGCAAAAGGTCGGAAAAGTTTTTCGGTTTGCAGTCAACAAGCATTCCTCTTACAAAGCTGGTGCCGAACTCCGGAATACAGTATGTACCTGTGGGTGAATCTATATCTTCGGGGGTTACGCCAAGCGCCTTTGTCGAGGTGAAAAGGCTGTAAACCTTCGGGTCGCTCATGGATACCTTGCTTACGGGTATTCCGGTATATTCCTCAAGGTATTTATAGGTCGTCGGAATAACGTGTCCAAGCTCATCCAATTTTAGAATTGTGTCGTGAATGGAATGGAAGTCGAAGTGGGTGGTGATTATGTCCGAATTGACGTCATCGGCCGGGTGCTGTATGGGGCAAAAATCGTAGATGGTTTTATCCCGCGGCACAATAATCATACCTGCCGGATGCTGGCCGGTCGTCTGCTTGATTTTGGCGTTTTCAACCAGCTTGGCAAGCCTGTTAAGCTCGGCGTTGCTAAGCGTTATGCCCTTTTTCTCGGCATAGGCCTTCGCAAAGCCATAGGCGGTTTTTTCAGCTATTGTTGTGATTGTTCCGGCCTTAAAAACATTTTCGCTGCCGAAAAGAGATTCGGTATATTTTTGCACCTGAGTTTGAAATTCACTTGAAAAATTAAGGTCAATATCCGGTACCTTGTCGCCCTTAAAGCCAAGGAAGGTCTCAAAGGGTATGTCGTGGCCGTCGCGATCCATTAGGGTTCCGCAGCCCGGGCAGGCCTTTTCGGGCAGGTCGAAGCCGGAACCTACGCTGCCGTCGGTAAAAAATTCACTGTGGCAGCATTTGGGACAGACATAGTGCGGAGGCAGCGGGTTTACCTCCGAAATCCCCGCCATGGTGGCGACAAAGGACGAGCCGACCGAACCACGCGAGCCGACAAGATAGCCGTTTTGCTCGCTGTATGACACCAGCTTTTGCGCTGAAATATACATTATTGAAAATCCGTTGTTGATAATGGAGTTAAGCTCCTTTTCAAGCCGCTTTTCAACGATTTCCGGCACTTTTTCACCGTACTTTTTGTGCGCGTTCTCCCAACAAATATCCCTTAACATCTGGTCGGAGCCTTCAATCACCGGCGGATAGTTGCCTTCGGGCACGGGGATTACGTCGCCGTCTATCATTTCGGCTATTTTTACGGGATTGTCTATTACAAACTCCTTTGCCCGCTCGCCGAAATAATCAAAGTCGGCAAGCATCTCCTTTGTGGTTTTAAGATACAAAGGCGCCTGGTTGTCAAAATCATCATACCCTTGTCCTGCTAAAAGTATTTTACGGATTATCTCATCGCTCTTTTTAAGAAAATGTACGTCGCCTGTGGCGACAACCGGCTTGCCCAATTTGTCGGCAATTTCAACCACCTTGCGGTTGAAGTCCTTTAACACTTCGCGGCTTTTAACATGGCGGAAGCGGTTTACAATGAGTTCGCCGGTCTTTTCGTTTCGTTTGTCGGGTTTGGAAGAATCCCTTACCATAAACTCGTTGTTTCCAAGCGGCTGAATTTCAAGGTAGTCGTAAAATTCGGCTATTCTTAACAGCTCTTCGTCGGGTTTGTCGTCAACTATTGCTTTAAATAGCTCCCCCTGCTCGCAGGCACTGCCGACAATAAGCCCCTCGCGCAGTTCTTCAAGCTTGCTTCGCAAGGTTATGGGCTTGCCGTGAAAATCGTGCAGGTGCGCTTCGGAAACAAGCTTGTAAAGGTTTTTAAGCCCCGTAAGATTTTTTACAAGTATTATCTGGTGGTTGCGTAGCTTGCCGATTTGTTTGGAGTTAAGATTTTTAATATCGTTATTTATATCATCAACAAAATAGGATTCAATACCGTAAATTACCTTAAATTCCCCGTCAGATTTGCGGATTTTTTTGACGGCCGAGGCCGCTTCGGGATAGGCCTGAACCACTCCGTGGTCGGTAATTGCTATGGCCTTATGTCCCCAGCGGTAGGCCTGATTGATTATATCCTCCGCGGAAGAGACGGCATCCTTTGCCGACATATTCGTATGGCAATGCAGCTCGACCCTTTTTTCGCCTTCATAATCGTCGGTTTCGGTGTATTTCTGCAAAAGCGCGATAGCGGTCGGTTTTACGATAAATTCCTTTTTGAAATTGTCAAATTCATAGTTTCCGTTCACAAGAACGAAATTCCCGTTTTTAATGGGCGCCAGTTCCCCTATTCTTTTCGGGTCTATAAATAATGTAGCGGTAAGCGAATTTGTATAATCGCTGAAAGAAAAGGTGAAAATTTTCATTTCACCTCTTTTGGTGTTTATAGTCCGCTCCTCGGTTTCAAAGACCTCACCGAAACAGCAAATTTCAGTATCGGTATCGCTAACCTCTATCATGGGTTTTGTGTTTGTGTCAATTTTCCTTCCGTAAAAAAGCATTGGATTGTCAAGATAAGCAATGCCGTTTTCGGGCTTGTCCTGCCTTTTTTCAAACTCGACTTTGGTTTCTTTCTTTTTAATTTTCGGCTTCTCCGGCCTTTTTGATTGTACTTTAGAAATGGGCTCGGGCAAAGGCAGTTCAAAATTATCGTTTTCAAGTTGACCTTCAAATTTAACCGCCACATCCACCGAAAAAAGCTCTTTTACGCGGAGTTTGAAAAGCTTTTCAAAATCGCATTTTTTTATGGTTTCATATCCGCCGTGCTTTAAGCGGATAGTGAGAATGCCGTTATGGAGCGAATATTCCGCGCCGTTGAAATAACCGTTTAAAGCGGCGTTTTTAAGTCTTAATTCACTTACAATATCGGCGCCCGCTTGGGTGCAGAAAGAGTTTGATGAAAACATATAAGTGAAATTGCATCTGTTAAGTTTTAAGGCCGATTGAATATGACTGCAAACAGACTTTTGAAGCCTTGCTTTTATGTAATTTTCACACTTAAGCTGCACATTCAGCGCGCGGGCTTCTATATCCAAATCGCATTTATCAACAATGCAGTTATTTATCAGTTCAGACGTTTCCGCATCGGGGAAAGCCCCGAATATATCAGAAAACAACGCCTTAGACATCCCATACAACTCCGTTTACATTTTTTCTATTTCTTCAATCAAAGCGGAAAGCAGTTTTGACTCGTCCACTTTTTTTATTATCTCGCCTTTTTTGAACAGCACACCGCAGCCGTCGCCCCCGGCAATGCCGATATCCGCCACAGCCGCCTCACCGGGGCCGTTTACAACGCAGCCCATAATGGCAACGGTTATATCCTTGTCAAGGTCTGCAAGCCGCCTTTCGGCTTCCTTGGCAATTCCTATTAAATCAATCTTGGTACGTCCGCAGGTGGGACAGGAAACAAACCTTATTCCGCCCTTTCTAAGCCCTATGGCCTTTAGCAGCTTAATGCCGGCCTCGACCTCTTTTACAGGGTCGTCGGTCAGGGAAATTCTTATTGTGTCCCCAATGCCGCGAAGAAGCAGTCCCCCGATTGCGGCAGCCGATTTTATAACACCCATGCTTTCGGTTCCGGCCTCGGTAACCCCTAAATGCAGCGGGTAACGGCATTTTTCGGCCGCCAGCTCGTATGCTTTGTACATAATCGCTGTGTCGGAGGATTTTAAGGATAGCACAATGTCGCAAAAATTGTATTTCTCAAGCAGTGATATATGGTAAAGTCCGCTTTCAACCATGGCTTCGGGTGTTACTCCGCCGTATTTTGTGAGTATGTTTTTCTCAAGCGAACCGGAGTTTACGCCTATTCTTATGGGCACACCTGCCTTGCGGCAGGCATCCGCTACAAGCTTTACCTTATCCTCGTCCCCGATATTCCCCGGGTTAATACGAACCTTATCGACACCGGCGGCTACACTTTCAAGAGCCAAACGGTAGTCGAAATGTATATCCGCAACTATCGGTATTGAAATATTTTCCTTTAACGCTTCAACCGTCTTAACCGCCTGCATATCGGGCACGCTTACACGCAAAATATCACAGCCCGCGGCCTGCAGCCTGCGAGCCTGCTCTAAATTCTTTTCAATATCATGCGCCGGCACAGAAAGCATTGACTGCACCGAAACCGGAGAGCCGCCGCCTATATACAGCCCTCCGGCCTTTACTCTTACAGTCTTGTCGTTTGTGTACATTTAAAGTCATCCTTTAAAAATCAGTGTCCATATATCCTTTGCGGCAATTAAAAACATAAACCCGAGAAGTATTATAAATCCCACCGTATGAACGGCGGCTTCGTATTTTTGCGGAACGGGTTTTCTGAATATCATTTCAAAAAGAATGAAAAGCAGTCTGCCGCCGTCAAGCGCGGGCAGAGGCAACAGATTGAATAGCCCTAAGTTTATGGTTATCAGCGCCATTATCGGAAGAAGGCTGCGAATATCTACCCTTGCGGCATTCGCAACCGCCACCGTAACCCCAACAGGGCCGGAAACAGCACTGATTCCGTACTTGCCGGCCAGCATATCTATAAGACTTCGCCATATAACGGCGCAGTATGAAATGGAGGTTTTCACGGTCTGACTTATAAATGCGCCAATCGTCTTTTTCTTGCCGTAAACCTGAAAATCGACATTCAAATAGGTAATATCGTTTTCCTTTGAGGTTTCAAACCTGACATCACGCAGCAGTTTTTCCTTGCCGTTACGCAAAACGGTTATGTCTATTTTGCCGTCATCAACATTTGTGAAAGCATAGCTTAAGTCATAGGTGGTATAAATTTTCCTGCCGTCTATTGCCAGGATTTCATCGCCCACCCTAAGGCCTTTGGAGTAGCTTACCGCGTTTTCGGCAAAAGCCGCTATTTTGGTGGTGGCGAAAGACTGCGCCGGCGCCAAAATTACAGCAACAATTATAAGTCCGAATAAGAGATTAAAAACCGCTCCCATTACCACAATTAAAAAGCGGCGCCACGGTTTTGCGTTGCATAAGGCTCTTGAATCGCTGCTGCTTTCATCCTCACCCTCCATGGCGCAGTATCCGCCCATAGGGATTAGGTTAAAGGAATATTGGGTTTCGCCCCACTTCCTTGAAAAAAGTTTGGGGCCGAAACCTACGGCAAATTCGTTTACTCTGACTCTAAGCAGCTTCGCGGCAATAAAATGCCCGAATTCGTGGATTATTATTAGCAATAAAAAAAGCAAAACCGCGACAATATATGGCCATAGGTTATTTAAAAAATTCAAAAAACCAGTAATAACAATCACCAACATTCAAATAAATTATGCGTTATTTCTGACAAAAATACGAGCCGCTTTATCGGATTCGAATATATCATCCAAAGCAAAATCCTTCTTGTCGCTTACCGACAAAAGGGCCTTTTCAACAAGCCGTGCTATTTCCAAAAATTTGATTTTACCCTCAAGGAAGAGCTTTACGGCCTCCTCATTAGCGCCGTTTACAATGGTAGGTGCCAGTCCGCCTTTGTTTATCGCTTCTATACAAACATTTAAAAGACGGAAGGTTTCGGTATCCGGCTTTTCAAAGGTAAGGGTGCCAATACTTGACAGGCTTAACCGCTCAAATGCAAAGTCGCTTCTTTGGGGGTAGGTCAGCGCGTATTGAATAGGCAGGCGCATATCGGGGGTGCCAAGCTGGGCTATTACGGCGCCGTCCGACAGCTCGACAGCCGAATGAACTATGCTTTGCCTGTGAACCAAAACCTCAATGTCCGAAGGAGCAACATCAAACAGGTGAACCGCCTCTATAACCTCAAGCCCTTTATTCATAAGGGTTGCCGAATCAATGGTGATTTTAGCCCCCATTGACCAGTTGGGGTGGTTTAATGCCTCTTTGACCGTTACATTCTCAAGGTCTCTCGCTTTCTTTCCGTAAAACGGCCCGCCTGATGCTGTAAGGATTATTTTGCGTAGGCTACAGTCAGGCGCTCCTTGTAATGACTGGAAAATGGCCGAGTGCTCGCTATCCACCGGCAAAATCATAACACCCCGCTCCCGCGCGGCCTTTTTTACAAGCTCGCCGCCGGTAACCAGCGTTTCCTTGTTTGCAAGGGCTATTGTTTTGCCGTTTTCAATGGCAGCAAGGGTTGGACGAAGTCCCGCAATCCCCACAATCGAATTAAAGACAATATCTGCGGGCAGACAGGTCAGTTCGCATATCCCATCCGTACCCGACAGCACCTTAATTTCGGTATCTTTCAGTTTATTTTTAAGCTCGCGCGCGGCGGTTTCATCAAAAACTGCCACCGCCTGCGGCCTGAATTTTCTTGCCTGCTGTTCCAAAAGCCGCGCATTGCTTCCCGCGGCAAGACCGGTTACCGTATAACCGTTCCTTTTTGCAACCTCCAAAGCCTGTATTCCGATTGAACCTGTGGATCCTAAAACAATTAATCTTTTCATATCATTCCGTTCTCTACAAACACAAACATCAAGGGTGCTATCATTATAATACTGTCAAAGCGGTCAAGAACCCCGCCGTGGCCGGGTATAAGTTTCCCGTAATCCTTAATTCCGACCGACCGCTTTATGGCCGATGCGAACAAATCCCCTGCAATTCCCAATATGCAAAGGGGAATGGTAATAAGCAGCGGCAAAAGAAGGGATTTTGAAAAGATAAGCCCTATAATTACGGTAAAAATAAGGCTTGAAACGATTCCGCCGACGGCGCCCTCCACCGTCTTTTTGGGGCTGATATTCGGACAAAGCTTGTGCTTTCCGAAAAAGCTGCCCGTAAAGTATGCCCCCATATCGCAAACGCTTGAGAAATTAACCAGCAATAATAAATAATATATTCCGCTTTCGTGCATTATTATTCCGCCCAAAGTGGCAAACGCGAAAGCATAGGGCAGCGGCAACGAAAAATAAGCGATTATCTGCTTTAGGTCAAGCCCCGCATGCTTCCACAGAATTATTATTGCCGCCAATACCTCGTAAACCACGCATACCAAAAAGCCGTATTTTATTATGGATTCAAAAAATCCGTCGCCAAGCGTTAGGGTCATTCCGATAATAAAAGCAAACAAGCAGGCGGTGGATAGAATAATACCGCTTTTTATACCCGCAGCGTTATGCAAAAGCTCGTATACTGCCATTGCGGAAATAAGCGAGAGAGCAACGGCAATTACCGCAGCGTTCCATAAAAAGCCTGCCGCTAATACAGCCGCAAATACCAAAGCCATAACTATGCCCGAAATTATTCGTGTTTTCATGCGGTTTTCCCCTTTAAAATAGTATCTTGTCGTATTTTAAATGCCGCCGAATCTGCGGTTGCGGGTGTTGTAGTCGTTAATTGCCTTTTCAAGATGTCGCGGTGAAAAATCCGGCCACAAAATATTCGAAAACCAGTATTCCGCATATGCCGACTGCCACAAAAGGAAATTAGAAGTGCGGTATTCTCCGCTGGGGCGAATGATAAAATCGGGGTCGGGTATTCCGGCGGTATACAAATTGTCCGCTATGGTCTGCTCGGTGATATCATTCGAGTCAATTCCCTGATTTATTATTCGTTTTACGGCATTGGTAATCTCGTCCCTGCCGCCGTAGTTAATGGCGATATTAAGCCACATTCCGCCGGCGTTTTTCGAGGCTTCCTCGACCGATTTTATCTCTTTCTTTATATCCTCATCCAAAGGCTCAAGATTGCCGATAAATTTAAGCCTTATATTCTCATCCTCGAAATTCCGGGCGTCTTTCAGATATTCCCTTAAAAGATTCATAATCCCGTTTATTTCGTCTTTGGGTCTTTTCCAGTTTTCTGTAGAAAAGGCATAGACGGTCAGATACTTAATTCCGATTTTATTGCAGTATCTCGCAATGGTTTTAAAGGTTTTGGCTCCCGCAACATGGCCTGCCGTGCGCGGCAGCGAACGCCTTTTCGCCCATCTGCCGTTACCGTCCATGATAATCGCAAGATGTACGGGAAGTACCCGCTTTTTCGGTTCTTTTTTGAATAAAGCCATTATACGCACCGCCGATAATGTAAATGTAGGGTCGATGACTACACCGACCCTTAAATTGAATCTATCAAAGTAAAAACAAATCAGATTTCAAGGATTTCCTTTTCCTTTAAAGCTGCCAGTTCGTCAATTTCCTTGCAGAATTTATCGGTAAGATTCTGAATTTTCTTTTCGCCGTTGGCCTCTTCATCCTCCGTAATATTGCCGGATTTTTTAAGACTTTTCAGCTTCTCCAGCGCGTCGCGGCGGGTGTTGCGTATAGCAACCTTGTTATCCTCCGCAATTCTTTTAACGTCCTTTACTATTTCCTTTCTTCTCTCCTCTGTAAGGGGCGGAAAGGCAAGACGGATAACCCTGCCGTCATTCTGCGGATTAATGCCTAAATCCGAAGTCTGAATGGCCTTTTCAATGCTTTTAAGTGTTGTGGCATCCCACGGCTGAATCATAATAACACGCGGTTCCGGTACCGAAACGGCAGCCATCTGTTGAATGGGAGTGGGTACACCATAATAATCTACGGTAATACGGTCAAGAATGGCAACATTTGCACGTCCTGCCCTTATCGACTTATATTCGCGCTCAAGGACAGCGATGGTTTTATTCATCTTTTCTTCGGTAGTCTTCAAAAGTTCATTCATAAGTATTCCTCCGATTATTTATTTGATTTTTTTACCTGTTAACCAATGGTTGTTCCTATTTCCTCGCCCAGCACTGCCGAAACGATGTTGTCAGGATTATCAAGATTAAATACAAGAATCTTTATATTATTGTCCATACACAGCGAAGCGGCGGTGCTGTCCATAACATGAAGCTCCTGCTTCAAAACATCAATATGCGAAAGTGTGTCATACTTTTCGGCATTCGGATTTACCTTCGGGTCGCTGTCATAAACCCCGTCCACATTGGTTGCCTTGAAAATAATGTCAGCCCCGATTTCAGCGGCTCTAAGCGCTGCGGCGGTATCGGTTGAGAAGAAGGGATTTCCCGTTCCGCAACCGAAGATTACCACTCTTCCCTTTTCAAGGTGCCTTACCGCCTTGTTGCGGATATACGGCTCCGCTATCTGACGCATTTCAATAGCCGTCTGAACCCTTGCGGTAACGCCCAGCTGCTCAAGTGCATCAGCCAGCGCCAACGAATTGATGGCGGTTGCCAACATTCCCATGTGGTCGGCCCTTGTTCTGTCCATCTTTCCGCTGGAACGTCCGCGCCAGAAGTTGCCGCCGCCAACTACAATGGCAACCTCAACCCCCATATCTACGCAGGTTTTAACCCTTTTGCAGATTTCAAGTGCCTTATCAAAATCAATTCCGGAGCCCTTTTCTCCGGCAAGAACCTCGCCGCTTAATTTTAGAAGCAGGCGCTTATATATAGGTTTCATACGACACACCCCAAAACAATTTTATTGATAATATTTTACATTATACCTGACCCAAAGTCAACGGAAAAAAGACTTAATTTTTTTAATCACTATACATTTCCGAATCAATGTGATATTATGGTCATATTAGAAATTTTAGGAGTGGTGTAGAATGAAAATTTTCATGCGTTTCCCCGGTGGCAGGGATAAGGCGCTGACCTTAAGCTATGACGACGGTGTCTATCAGGATAAGCGCCTTATGGAGATTATTGACCGTTACGGGATAAAATGCACCTTTAACATTAATACCGGCTGTTTCGGCGAAACCGATGCGGTGGACAAAGGCCGCCTTTCAAAAAAGCAGGCACTTGAATTATATAAGGATTCCGGACACGAGGTTGCGGTTCACGCTAAAACCCATCCTTTCCTTGACGAGCTGCCCTTGCCTATTGCCATTGACGAGGTTTTGGAGGACCGCAAAAATCTTGAAGAAATGTTTGGCACAATCGTGCGCGGTATGGCATACCCCTTCGGAAACTACGGTGAGGGTGTTATTGAAGGGCTTAAAAATATAGGTATTGCATATTCAAGAACAACAGCCTCAACCAATAATTTCAGCATACCGAAGGATTGGCTGCGGCTTCCCGCAACCTGCCATCACAAAAATCCGCAGCTTATGAATTTATGCGACCAGTTCCTTGAGCCCGAACGTCATAAAAGGCCCAAGCTTTTCTATTTATGGGGTCATTCTTACGAATTTGACAATGACAACAACTGGGATGTTATCGAAAGGTTCTGCGAAAAATTGGGCGGCAGAGATGATATTTGGTACGCCACCAATATAGAAATATATGATTATATTAAAGCTTACAGAAATCTTATTTTCAGTGTCGGAACAAGAAAGGTTTATAACCCGAGCGCGATTACGGTGTGGTTCTTCTGCGACGATAAAATCTGCAAAGTAGCACCCGGCGAAACGATTGATTATTGATATTTATTTAACATAAAATAAACTTGAAATTAATAAAAATTTATGATATTATTTGTAACATTAAGGGAGTAGCCTACGGAAAATTATTATCCGTTGCAAATTGCGTCAATACGGGTTTTACCCCGCGTTTGCATTAAATGGCAAGACTTATACCGGCTTCGGTATAAGTCTTTTTTCCTGAAAACATTATTTTGGAATTCGAAAGGTTGACAAAAATGGACGTTTTAAAAGAACTGGGCTTTTTAATCGAAAACATTGCACAGCTTGCTGACTGGCGGTATGCAGTAATGTGGCTAATCGGCGGAGTTCTCATTTTTCTTGCAATCCGTTTCGACATGGAGCCTACCCTGCTTTTACCCTTGGGATTCGGCACAATCCTTGTAAACATACCTTTTTCGGGCGCTATCGGTAAGCACGGAGCGCTTACCAGCCTGTTTAACGCAGGTATTGCAAATGAACTGTTCCCCTTAATTTTGTTTATCGGCATCGGCGCCATGATAGACTTCGGCCCCCTGCTTTCCAACCCAAAGCTTATGATGTTCGGCGCCGCGGCGCAGTTCGGAATTTTCTTCACACTCTGTGTTGCTTCAATTTTCTTTGACATTAAGGAAGCCGCTTCCATAGGCATTATCGGCGCTGCCGACGGTCCCACCGCCATTGTTGTTGCCAACAAGCTTTTAGGAGCCGACAATAACATAACCGGCGCCATTATGGTGGCTGCATATTCTTATATGGCCTTGGTTCCGATAATCCAGCCGCCGGTAATCAGGAGCCTTACCACCAAAAAAGAGCGGCTTATTCGTATGCCTTATTCGGAAAAAAGCGTATCTAAGCTTACCAAAATCCTGTTCCCGATTGTAATTACCGTTATTGCCGGAATTGTCGCTCCCGAATCGGTATCCCTTATCGGGTTTCTTATGTTCGGCAACTTAATTCGCGAGTGCGGAGTGCTTAATTCCCTTTCGGATACCGCGCAGAACGTGCTTGCAAACCTTATTACAATATTCTTAGGTATCACAATCGCGTGCCAGATGCAGGCCGAAAAATTCCTGCGTGTTGATACCCTTTTAATCCTCGGACTCGGGCTTTTCGCCTTTATATTTGACACCGCCTTTGGTGTGGTTTTCGCAAAATTCATAAACATCTTTTTACCACATTCCAAGAAAATCAATCCCATGATCGGCGCCGCCGGTATTTCGGCCTTCCCGATGTCCGGCCGTGTTGTTCACAAAATGGGTCTTAAAGAGGATCCCCAGAACTTCCTTTTAATGCACTCCATCGGCGTAAATGTTTCCGGACAGATAGCGTCGGTAATCGCGGGCGGTCTGGTTCTTAATTTCTTTATCTGATAAGGAGGAGCGGCTTATGTTTACACCTTTAATGTTTGCACCTGCAAATTTCATAAGTAGCCTTAAATATCTTGTTGTAGGCATGTTAAGCATTTTTATAGTTATCGGTATTATCATGCTGGTAACAACCCTGCTTAATAAAATATTTTCAGGTAAGCAGGATAAATAAATTATTGTTTACTATAGCGGTAAAATATATTATAATAGGCTTGTGAGTTATCTCACAAGTCTATTTTTGTTTGAGACGGGGATAAAAAATGAACCTGAATACTAAAAACACAAAAAGGATACTTTTAATAATCCTTTTCGGGGCGATTGTTTTTTCCGCATTCCAAAATTTCGGAACTGTTTTAAACATTTTCGGAAAGTGTATTTCTGTATTCTCGCCTGTAATTGCGGCCTTGTGCATAGCATTCGTGCTCAACGTATTGCTGGCCGCGCTTGAAACAAAGGTTTTCGCGTTTTTGGACAAATCCAAAAAGAAATTTATAAAAAAGCTCAAACGTCCTTTATGCTTAACCCTTACCTACGTTATAGCATTAGGTATTGTGGCCATGCTTATTCTGGTAATCATCCCCGATATTGTGGATACAATCTCATATATTGCCGACAAAATGCCCGAATTTGCCGAAGATTTCAGAAAATGGGCGGTTACAACCCTTGAAGGGTTTAATATCGATGAAGAAAACATCCCCGATTTCAAGATTGACTGGCATGCTACTGCAAATTCTATAAAAAGCTGGATTTCCGGTTCGACAAGTCAGATTGTCGGAAGCGCGTTTACGATTACCACCTCGGTCTTCAGCGGTATTTTTGACACTATTTTCAGTCTTGTAATCTCGGTCTACATTCTGGCTCAAAAGGAAAAAATCGGCGGATTCATAAGAAGGGTAATTAGCGCCTTTTTACCCTCAAAATCAGCCAACTTCATTTATCATATTGCCGGCAAAACCCACTACTACTTTTCAAGGTTCATAGGCGGACAGTTGATTGAAGCACTGATACTCGGCACTTTGTGCTTTATCGGCATGACCATTTTCGGTTTCCCGAACGCCTTGATTATCTCGGCTCTTATCTGCGTAACGGCGCTTGTACCCATTGTCGGCGCCACAATAGGCATTGTGGTGGGCTTTTTGCTGATCCTCATTTCAAATCCCATTAAGGCTTTGCTGTTTATTGTTTTCCTGTTTGTATTGCAGCAAATTGAAGGCAATCTGATTTATCCGCGTGTTGTCGGCAGGGCGGTCGGACTGCCGGGTGTGCTGGTTGTCAGTGCCGTTTTGGTGGGCGGCAATATCGGCGGCGTTGTCGGTGCGCTTATCGCGGTGCCGACCGTAGCGCTCTTCTTCGCGCTGCTTAAAGACCTGATGGAGTTTTCCTCAAAATCATCCGGAAATAAAGTAGAATCAAGCGAAAGCTCCTTTGAACCGCCGGATGAGCAGCAGGAATAAAAACTTGTAAAATATTCTTTTGTGTGGTATTATTCTACTGTTGCTACTATAAATTCAAGGACTGATATTCGTATGTTAGAAGAAAATACACAAACCGCAAAAAAGAAGGTTTTAAGCTGTATACAGCCCAGCGGAATGTTGACTTTGGGGAACTATCTCGGAGCGCTTAAAAACTGGGTGAAAATGCAGGATGAATTTGACTGTACCTTCGCTGTTGCCGATCTTCATGCCATAACCGTTCGGCAGGAGCCGGCGAAGCTGCGCAGTCAAATATATTCAACCTTTGCCTTGCTTTTAGCTTTGGGACTGGATCCTAATAAAAACACCCTTTTCATTCAATCCCACGTTCCGGAGCATGCCGCCCTTACATGGCTTTTATCCTGCTACACACAGTTCGGCGAAATGTCAAGAATGACCCAGTTTAAGGATAAATCCGCAAAGCATCCGGAAAATGTTAATGTCGGGCTCTTCTCCTACCCCGTTCTTATGGCGGCGGATATCCTCTTATACCAGCCGGACTTTGTCCCCGTCGGTGCCGATCAAAAGCAGCACCTTGAAATCGCGCGGGATATTGCGGTTCGCTTTAACAATATTTACGGCGATGTATTTACAATACCCGAGCCATATATTACAAAAACCGGCGCTCGTGTCATGTCGCTGCAGGATCCGCTTAAGAAAATGTCAAAGTCGGATGAAAATCCCAATGCATGGGTAGCAATTCTTGACGATAAGGATACTATAATTCGAAAGTTCAAGCGTGCCGTAACCGATTCGGATTCATGCATAAAACTTTCCGAAGACAAACCCGGAATTTCAAATCTTATTAACATCTATTCGGCCATTACCGGCAAGTCAGCCGAACAAGTCGAAAAGGAATTTGACGGCAAGGGCTACGGTGAATTTAAGCTTGCGGTCGGGGAAGCCGTTGCGGACGCTTTAGCTCCCATCAGGCAAAAATATGAAGAAATCATAAAAGATAAAAAGACCCTTGAGGATATATATAAAGACGGTGCGCAAAGGGCTGAACGTGTTGCGCGCAAAACATATTTCAAAGCCATGAAGAAGGTTGGTTTTGTGCTATGAGCTTTCCTCTTGCGGGCAATTTACGGGTAAAACTGGCCGTTGAAAATGCGTTAAGGGAGCGCCGCCTTCCCCACGCCGTTTTAATCGAGGGGGACATTGGCACCGGCCGCCACACACTGGCTGATTTTTTAAGTACCGCCCTTGTATGCGAAGGAAGCCAAATCCCCTGCGGAATTTGCGATACCTGCCGGCTGGCTAATGCTAAAAACCATCCGGACATTAAGGTTATAGCGCCCGAGGAAGGCAAAAAAAATATCGTCATTTCAATGATACGTCAATTGAAGAATGATGCTTATATTAAACCCCATAAGGCCAATCGAAAGGTTTTTATAATCGATTTTGCCGATACTATGAACGAGCAGTCGCAAAACGCCTTTTTAAAGGTTCTTGAAGAACCGCCCGCAGATGTATTTTTTATTTTAATTGCCGAAAGCAAAGCCTCTTTTCTTGATACCATTATTTCAAGGTGCATCGTTTTCTCGCTCTATCCCCCTACCGCCGATGAGGGGTTGGAATACATTAAATCCACAACCTCATTTGATACCGATGAGATAGAAAAAGCGCTTATCGGCAGCCGGAATAACATCGGCAAGGCTTTGATGATTTTAAATGGCGGTTCGGACACAAAGACCGCCGCTGCCGCAAAGGAGTTTTTAGAGAATATGCTTCGCGGCAACGAGTGGGGAATGCTTGAAGTTTTAGCCCCCTTTGAAAAGAGCAGGATAGATACCGACCGGCTTTTCAGGGATTTGAAGTACTGCGCTGTCGAGGAAATCAAGAAAAACCCTGAAAGCAGGAAAGCGGCAGCCTTATCAAGGTTTTATAGGGTAATTGAACAATTACAGTCACAGCTTATCGCAAATATTAACCTTTCATTGCTATTCTCCTGCCTTACGGCAAAGGCTAAGGAATGTAGAATGTAGGTTATTGCGTTATTATATTATTTTGGAGGATTATATGACAGAGGTTATATCCGTCAAATTCAAAGAAGGCGGAAAAGAATATTATTTTGATCCCGCGGGGCATAAGGTTTCCCCGGGGGATAAGGTTATTGTTGAAATGCAAAGCGGCAAAGAGTTAGGTATTGTCAGTGTGGCAAACCACGAGGTTCCGGACGAGGATATTGTCCAGCCTCTTTGCAAGATGCTGCGCATTGCCAACCAGAAGGATTTTGCCAAGCTGGAGGAAAACCGCAAAAAGGAAGTCGAAGCATATAAAATATGTGAGAAAAAAATCGAAAAGCACCAGCTTGATATGAAGCTTGTGAGTGTTGAATATTCGTTTGACGGCAGCCGCATTGTCTTTTTCTTCACTGCCGAAGGCAGGGTTGATTTCCGTGAGCTTGTAAAGGACTTGGCAAGCGAATTTCATACAAGAATCGAGCTCAGGCAAATCGGCGTGCGTGACGAGGCGAAAATGCTTGGCGGAATCGGCGTTTGCGGGCAACCATATTGCTGCAAGCGTTTCCTTAAAGATTTCCAGACTGTTTCCATAAAAATGGCGAAGGAACAGGGGCTTTCCCTTAATCCGTCAAAGGTTTCGGGCAGCTGCGGCAGACTTATGTGCTGCCTTAAGTACGAGCAGGACGTTTACGAATACCTGGCCTCCTTTACCCCCGCTGTGGGCGCGATTGTTGAAACAAAGGAAGGAATCGGCACCGTAATAGAATCAAGCATTTTATCAGGCAATCTGATTGTCAGACTGAATGAAAGCGATGCCCTCCCGATTAAGGTTCACCGCGATGAGGTTAAGATTATCAGTAATGTAAAAATACGTCCTAAAAATTCGTGAATTTTCGACAAAATTATAAAAAAACTTCCATTATTCATTTTTTTCTTGCTTTTTATTTGTAATGTTGTTACAATAGATTCGTGACTGATATTGCTGTGAATGGTTTTTCACTTCACCGTTGGTTACAAACCGTACAATGGAGGTGTTTTAAATGGCTTTTAAAATTTCAGACGCTTGTATTAAATGCGGTGCTTGTGAAGGCAGCTGTCCTGTATCGGCTATCTCTGAGGGTGATGCACAGTACGATATTAATGCGGATTCTTGCATAAGCTGCGGAGCTTGTGCTGCAGGTTGCCCGGTAGAGGCTATTTCCGAAGAATAAATAAACATAATTTAACGGAATAAACGAAGGTGCCTTTACCGTTTTGTAAAGGCGCCTATTTTTTGACAAATTTCTTTGGGCTGTTGTGTTAAACTTGAATTTAAGGGAGGGGTTCCGTGGATAACATTAAAACTATCGCAACAAACAAAAAAGCGTATCATGAATATTTTGTTTTGGAAAGCTACGAATGCGGAATTGCCCTTTCCGGCACCGAGGTTAAGTCGATACGCAACGGCGGGGTCAATTTAAAAGATGCATGGTGTCAAATCGAAAACGGCGAAATGATTATAAAGCAAATGCACATAAGCCCGTATGAGCATGGCAATATCTTCAACAAGCCGGCCGACCGCAACCGCAAACTGCTTTTACACAAACGTGAAATCATGCGGCTTTTGGGAACGGTAAAGCAGGAAGGCCTTACCCTTGTTCCCCTCTCCATTTATTTTAAAGGCTCTCTTGTCAAGGTGCAGCTGGGACTGTGCAAGGGCAAAAAGATTCACGACAAGCGGGAGTCCGCCGCGCGAAAGGATGCCGCAAGGGCGATTGACAGAGCGCTCAAAGAGCAAAGAAGGTAAATACACCTATTCCCTATTAAAATTTTATATACATGGGGGCGTAAAGGTTTCGACGGGGATTTTGAAGTATCGGAAGCGAGCAGAGGTGCGGAACCTCTTTAAAATCCGCAATTAAAATTAACTGACAACAATAGAGTTGCTTTAGCAGCCTAATTTAGGCTGCTCATCCGACCGGAGAGTACCACGGCTCCGCAAGGGTGTCATTTTAGTGGTGCACGTGAACAGCCGAGGTTCCTTACGCTGTCATGAATTTGGAACTACCAAGTAAATAAGCCTGATGTTCGGCGTTTTTACGAGGAAATTTTAAAAGAACATCTGCGCTCGGAGATGCCGGTATGGATAGGTTTTCGGACGCGGGTTCAATTCCCGCCGCCTCCACCATAATCATCTGACAAAAAAGATGCACACACGAAAAACCCGCTAACCAAGCGGGTTTTTCG
>JBMNVM010000005.1:0-19891 GCA_050946805.1 Acutalibacteraceae bacterium
ATTATTATGATGATGCAGAGCGGATAGGTAATTACCTATCCGCCTTATTTGTATTGACAAAGCAATTATAATAAATGATAATATAAATATCGGCATGATATTGTACGAACAAGGCGGTACAATTTTTGCAAAACCGCGGATATACAAAGATTCTTCATATTATAAATTCCGTATATTTGAAAATACAGCTAAAGGAGAATGGCTATGCATAATTTCGAATTTTACGCTCCCACAAGAGTGGTTTTCGGCAGAAACACCGAACAAAAAACCGGCGCCTTGATAAAGGCGTTAAAATGCAAAAAGGTACTGCTTCACTACGGCGGCGGAAGCGTTGTAAGGTCGGGACTGCTTGATCGAATCAAGGCTTCGCTTGAGGCAGAAAATATTTCCTATACAGAGCTTGGCGGAGTTGTCCCCAACCCCCGATTGTCCCTTGTTTACAAGGGTATTGAGCTTGCCAAACGTGAGAATGTGGACTTTATACTGGCGGTAGGCGGCGGAAGCGTTATTGACTCGGCCAAGGCAATTGGCTACGGTGTCACAAACGAGGGGGATGTATGGGATTTTTACGACCATGTAAGGGAAGCCAAAGCCTGCCTGCCGATAGGCGTTGTTCTTACCATAGCGGCGGCCGGCAGCGAAATGAGCGACTCCTCGGTCATTACAAAGGAGGACGGGTTTATCAAGCGCGGATACAGCAACGATCTGTGCCGCCCCGTTTTCGCGGTAATGAATCCGGAGCTTACATTGACACTTCCCCCGTACCAGACCGCCTGCGGCTGTACCGACATTATCATGCACACCCTTGAGCGGTATTTCACGCAGGGCGAGAAATCGGAGCTGACCGACAGTATCGCCGAAGGCTTGCTAAAAACGGTAATCAAGAATGCTCGGATTTTGATTGACAACCCCCAAAGCTATGATGCCCGCGCCGAGATTATGTGGGCGGGCAGCCTTTCCCACAACGGGCTTACCGCCTGCGGAAACCGTGAAAACGATTTTGCCACCCATGCGCTGGAGCATGAGCTTAGCGGGCTTTATGACGTCGCCCACGGAGCAGGTCTTGCGGCGGTTTGGGGCAGTTGGGCAAGATACGTCTACAAGGACTGCCTGCACCGCTTTGTCCGCTTTGCGAGAAATGTTATGAATGTTTCGGGCGCAAATGACGAACAGACTGCCCTTGCGGGCATAAAAAAACTGGAGGAATTTTTTAAGGAAATCGGTATGCCTATCTCCATTTCCGAGCTTGGTGTCTCCCCGTCGGACGATGACCTTAAAGAAATGGCGCGCAAGTGCAGCATAGCCTACGGCGGCAAAAGAGGCTCCGCAAAGGTCTTGTACGAGGAAGATATGTATAATATCTACAAATCCGCGCTGTAACCGCCAAATTTCGGAGGAATATTATGTCAACCAATCCCGACAATCGGATATCAACCCTTGACCCCCTGTCAAGCGACGAAATACAAAAGCATTTAAATGGTGCCGCCGCGCAAAACAGCATAACCGTGCTGCCGGTAACCATCTCCACCAATACGGTCGCGCGGGAGATGGCGGCAGACGGCGCTCCCGAAGGTACAACCGTCATTGCCGAGGAGCAGACCGCGGGGCGTGGTCGGCGCGGGCGCAGCTTTTTCTCCCCTAAGGGCACCGGCATTTACATAAGCATACTTTTAAGACCTTACAACTGTACGGCGGCGGAATCGGTAAAGATTACCACCATGGCCGCGGTCGCCATGTGCGAAGCCATTGAGGAGATTTCGGGCAAAACGGCCGGCATTAAATGGGTAAACGATATTTTTATAGAGGGCAAAAAAATAAGCGGCATACTCACCGAAGCCGCGACAGGGCAGGACGGTTTTCTTGATTTTGCGATAGTCGGAGTAGGCGTGAATGTCTACGAGCCTGTCGGCGGATTTCCGAAAGAATTGGAAAACAGCGCCGGCGCAATTCTCCGCTCCCCCGTAAAAGGCGCCAAAAACCGCCTTGCCGCCGAATTTTTAAATCAGTTTATGAGGTATTATAAAAATTTTGACGGTTCGGATTATGTCGAAAAATATCGAAACCGCAGCATTGTTATCGGCAAGCGAATAAAGATTATGTCAACCACCGGCGAACGCTATGCCACCGCCACCGGCATAGACAACTCCTGCCGGCTTGAAGTCGAATACGAAGACGGCACAAAAGAACTTCTTTCATCAGGGGAAATAAGTATCAGGTTTTGAAAAATATTAAACCCTGCACAAAAAAAGCCATGCACATTGCATGCAATGTGTATGGCTTTAAAATTAAAAACTTGATGATTGGAATATTATATATAATTGGCAATTGAAACACATTAGAATTTTGCATATTTTGAAAGAGCAGCGATATCATGAAGTAAGCGTTCAAACGATTCTTTATCCCAAAATCTTGGATGCATATAACCATGTACAACATTATGTCTATTATCTCCTTTAACTTCAGGTTTTGAAGGCAAAAAATAAACCTTTACCTTTTCGAGGAGCGCAATATAATCCGGGTTGCTACTGTTTTCAGAAATAGCGAGATTAATTAGTGCTAAACCAACTTTCCTCTTTTCGGGTTTGCCCGAATCATCAAATACCTCAAGGCCATATTCCGATGTTGTAGATCTTATCAATTCTTCTAAGTATGCATATGCGAACGGGGTTAATACCGAGAATGAATTTGGAAAGGCTTGATATACTTCTTGAACTACGCCCCAATCTGGCAACCAGTTCCAAAAATGTGCATATTTCATTATTTCCTTAAAGTCATTATCATTCACTCTATACACCTCTCTGCCAAATACCAGCTTCACATTATTGCTGTAATGTGAAATTTATTTTCATTATAAAGATTGTATTTAGAAAAACCAACTATAAATTACAATTTTCGACATAAATTAGCATTTTTGTAATTAAACTTAATAACAATGCTAAAAATCACAAAAATATTTTTATCATTACCCATATAAGCAACCCCAACCCCGTTTCAAACGGGGTTGTTTTTATTGCGAATATTCAGGACTTTAATTTTTCCTTTGCCAATTCTATAAAGCGTTTAGCGGCGTTGGAGAGGTAGCGGCACTTGTTATAGCCGATTGAAACATGGCTGTTTTCGGGCATGCCGTTAAGTTTCACAACCGATATCGGGCAGTCCTTTGAATTTAGCAAATCCTTGTGCTTTCCAAGATACATTTCATTGTAAACCGTAATGCCCATACCGTTGCAGGCAAGGGCGAAAAGGGTCTCTATTATTTCGGTTTGAAGCACGATTTTAATATCCACATTCTCCTTTTCGGCAAGGGTGTCTATAACCTCCCTGAAACGGTTGCCCTTGGTCGGAAGCAGGAAATCATAGTCGGCAAAGTCCTTTAAATCCAACGGCTTTTGAATATAAGTGTCATCAAGTCCCGTAATCTCTTTTGCGATTTTTTTGGGGACTATAAGATACTTCTTTTCGCCGTACAAATCAATTTTTTCAATATCCGGATGGCTTCTAAGGTCTATTGCAAATATTAAATCCAAATGCCCGCCAAGCAGATACTCCTCGAGTACTCGGGGGTTATTTTCGTTAACGCTTACTTGTATCTGCGGAAATTCCCGCCTGAAATCCGGCAGGATTTTGGGCAGAATTATACTGCCGCGCGTGTAGGTAACCCCTATGCGAAGCATGCCCTGCGCTTCGCCAGAGATATCAGACATTTCGGTTTTCATTTCCTCATAAATTTCAAGCAGCCGTTTCGCATACTTAAAAAACTGCTTGCCGGCGGGGGTCAGCGAACAGCCGTCCTTGCGGTTTAAAAGAATTACCCCAAGCTCCGATTCGATTTTTTTGATATGGTTGCTTAAGGATTGCTGCGAAACATGCTCGCTTTGGGCTATTTTTGTGATATTCCCTTTTTGCGCTATTAAAACAAAATATCTCAAATTCAAAAAATTAATCATGACTTACATCCTTTTAATTTAATAAAATAATGTTATCACAACCAAATGGTTGTGTCAACCCACGCAATAATGGTGTTTGACATTTAGAGGATTTAAGCAAATAATGGTATAGCGAACGGGGGAATTTAAATGAAAAAATTTAAAGATTACACGATTATCACATTCGGAGCGCTGCTTGTGGCGTTCGGAGTGTATTTTTTTAAGTTTCCGAACCATTTCTGCACAGGCGGCGTAAGCGGTATTTCCATAATTTTAGGCTCGCTTTTTAACCGACTTTCAGCCGGCAGTCTTGTGCTCATTATAAATGTTCTTCTACTCCTTGTCGGCTATACCCTTATAGGGAAAGAATTCGGAATTAAAACCACCTACGGCAGCCTGGTACTTTCCGTAACCACTTTCGGTTTAGAAAAAATTTGTCCCCTGTCTAACCCCCTTACCACCGAACCTACGCTTGAGCTTATTTTGGCTATACTTTTAACGGCCGCGGGCAGTGCGCTTTTGTTTCAACAAAATGCATCAACCGGCGGCATGGACATTGTAGCCATGATTGTTAAAAAATATTCCGGCTGCAACATTTCAAAGGCTTTGTTTTTTAGTGATTTTATAATTGTTTTTTGCACCTTTTTTGTTTTCGGTATAGAGATTTGGCTTTATTCAATGCTGGGCTTTATAACAAAGGTATTTTTTGTCGACCGCGCGATACGCTCGCTATATCTTTCAAAATACTGCACCGTAATAATAGACCCGAAATACAAGGAAGATGTCTGCAAATACATCACCAATGAAATGCACAAAACCGCCACCGTCAGCGAATCATACACCGGCGCGTACGGGCATGACCGAAAATCGGTAATACTTGTAGCCCTTACCCCCTCCGGTGCGAATATGCTAAACCAATATGTCCGCTCGCTTGACCCGCACTCCTTCATAATCGCCACCGAAACCAGCGAAATCTCCGGCAACGGATTTAAAATGGCAATATAAACACAATATAAAATAAGTCCGATTAAGGCAAGCCTTAATCGGACTTATTCGTTTTATACGGCACCCGTGCCGCGGGCACATATTTCGAGGCAGGGTCGGTATGCACCTTTTGGTCATCAAAAAAGATATTGGCGCGGAAGGCTTTGAGTATTTCGCTTTTCTCCATTCCGCCAAGGAAAAAGACCTCGTCAATGCGCACATCCCACGCCCGAAGGGTGCGGATTACCCTTTCATGGGCAGGCGCGTTTCTGGCTGTTACAAGGGCGGTACGTATGGGCGCCGACTCACCGTACCTATTCTGTATGAGTGAAATAGTTTTCAACAGCTTCGCAAACGGCCCCGCTTTCATAGGATTTTTGGCGTTTTCGCGCTCATGCTGCTCAAAGGCGGCAAGGCCGTGCTCCTTAAAAATCCGCTCCGACTCATCCGAAAAAATCACCGCGTCTCCGTCAAAGGCTATGCGAATTTCCTTTATTTCCTCGTCCGGATTGGGGAAAAATCCCGAAGGAGTGCATATTATGCCCGCCGCATAACCGGCGTTGATGGCTTCGCTTACGTCCTCCTCATTTGCGGATAAGAACAAATCCGGCTTGAACGCGTCAAAATACGGGACAATCGATTTACCGCCGACCAGCGCCGCGCGGGTGATGTCAAGCCCGTAATGCTCTATTGAATTGAAAATGCGCAGGCTCGTATCGGCGCTGTTTTTCGACATTATGATTATTTCGGTAAGCCTTTCCTTTCCGCAGTTAAGGTTGTGCAGCGCCTTTATAAGCGGAAAAGCCACGCCCGGCTTTAAAATATCGTTCTCATGGGTTATCTGGTAATCGCAGTAGGCCGCAAGCCCCTGCTCGTCGTAAATGCGGTTTTCCTCTTCCAAATCAAAAAGCGCCCTTGAGGAAACGCATACGACCAGTTTATCATCAAAGCGAACCGGCATAAAATTCCCTCCTTTTTTACATTATATACCAAACCGATCTCTTGTTCAATTATTTTGAATTGCTCATTTTCGGAAATTTTTGAATTTTCCATAAATTTTCAGGCAAACTATCATTGAGGTGTTTTTTATGAATTACAAAGATGAATTACCCTTAGGATTTTTAATGGCCCTTGCGCAAAATGAGGCGGCGCTCAAGAAATTTGAGTCCATGTCCGAAGAGGAGAAAAAGGAGTTTGCGGCGAAAACCCGCAGCGTGGAATCCAAAGCAGAAATGCGCGCCCTTGTAAACAGTCTGGCTGACACGAATCCTCAAAGCTTTTTTTGAAACCCGCAATGTAAAAAAATTGCAACCCGCCGAAAATTCGGCGGGTTAATCATTCATTCTCCATTTGCGAAGCAAATTTTTGCGCCTTGGCGTATTTTATAGCTTTGAGCTTTTCACTCGTTCCAAAGGAAACGAATTATATTGAAAAAAGCAAGTCGTAAGACTTGCTTTTTTCATGGAGCGGGCAACGGGAGTCGAACCCGCCTGACCGGCTTGGGAAGCCGGGACTCTACCGATGAGCTATGCCCGCATATTTTCAGTTTGCAAAACCAAAATTTAAGTAGGAAAGAGAAACTTCCTTACCTATTATATATATTAAGCCTTTGCCTGTAAAGAGTAAATTTTAAAAATTTTGTAAATTTATTTTGTAATAATTATTGGTTCATTAATTTATCAAATGCTTCAACATTCCTTTCGGATTGTTTAAAAACTGTTTGGCTAATTTGTAATGCTCGGTCTAATTAAACCGTACAGAAATGTATTGTGCTGATAAAGGGAAAGTGATATAATAAAAATAAAATATGTCCGCTTTAATAAAAAATGATATCGACAGGGTAGAATATGAATAAAAACAAACAAGAATGAGGAACGATTAAAATGGAAGAATTGAAACTCGAGCCGAAAAGGGTCAGTGATTCAAGAACCGAGCATGTACAAATCATTTTGTTTGAACATCTTAACGGTTACGACCGTTTGTTTGGCGGAAAACTTGTTGAGTGGATTGATGTGGTTGCGGCTGTTGTTGCGCGCCGTCATTCTAACAGGAATGTTACGACTGCATCAATAGATAATCTTCAGTTTAAGAACCCGGCTTATATAAACGATACGGTTGTACTAAAGGGCTGTATAACATATACGGGCAAGACCTCCATGGAGGTTCGCGTGGATACATTCGTTGAAAAACTCAACGGTGAAAAAACGCTAATTAACCGTGCATATCTTGTGCTTGTGGCATTGGATGAAAATGAAAAACCGGTTCAGGTTCCCGGGCTTATTCTTGAGACCGATGAAGAAAAGAAAGAATGGCAGGCAGGTATACGTCGCAACAAATTGAGAAAACAAAGAAGAATTGAAAGGTATTAAATTCAAGAAAATTCTATTGACCAAAGAAATATTTTACCGTATTTAGGAAAAATATAAGCCGCTTTAGACTAAACAGCAAAAATTATACGCGCCGGTATTAAAAAGTGCCAAAAACGTTGTAATTACAGTCTTTTCCGTGATAAAGCAAGAATGCTGATATTGATATTAACCGTATCAATATCAGCGTTTTTATATGGTTGAATTGTTCATAACGGATTCAAGCGTGAGGGTAAGAGCGAAAAAAAGAAGAGCCGCAACTACGCGTTTGCGTGTCGAGGCTCTCGACTGGCTTGTGGGTGCAATTTAGATACGGGCTGTAAAACCGCATAAATAAAGGATTTTTGAAGATTTTTATTCCTTTTCGAATGCTTATTTTATTTGTTTTTTAGCTTATGTCTTAATTTCACTTGGGTGCAAAATAGATACGCGTTTTTTACTTGATTTTCATTGCTCCGGTGACCTCCTTTTTATAATTTGGATTTTATAAAACAAAAACAACCGCAGTCAATTTGGCTACGGTTGTTCTGATTTTAGATTATATGTGTTCTTCGATTTCGTATCCGCCGCCGAAGTGTATCAGAAGTGTCCCGTCTTTGAATACTTCGATACACTCTATCATCTGCCGTACTATCGCATCGTCATAGGTATCGCTGTCAATTTTGCGTTGAGCTATGATTTCTTGAATTCTTTGCAGTCTGTCCTTGCGGCTGTTATCTCTTGCGAGGCTTTCGGTTATGGCGTTGATTCTGCTACCCAACTGTTCTATCTGTTCCGAGATATCTTTGTACTCGGCTTCATTTTCCTCGAAGGAAGTGTTGTTTTGTACGCTTTCGGTTGCGAGGGTTATCATTCTTTTGTTTAGAGCATCTATCTTTCTTTGAAGTAGGTCAATTTCATCGGTGCCGCCGTTTAGTCCGATTGCTTCGCCTATGGTGGCTTTCATCAGAGTGAGGTATGTCACCTCGTCCTCTGCATCGAATTGCTTTAAGGCTCTGACAATGGCTTGGTGCAGGCTTGATTCAAGCACGGTCACTGAATCGGAGCAGTATTTCGTGCCGTTGTCCAAACGGTTTATACATCGCCATACTATCCTTTTCTTGCCGTGCGATGTCCAAGTGCACCGCCTGTATTTGCTGCCGCATTCACCGCATTTCAACACCTCGGTCAGTGCATATTTTGAGTGCTTTCCCGATGCAGTGAGAGCCTTTTGTGGCGATTGCGGTGATACAGTATTTCTGCGGCTCATTTCCTCTTGAACTCGGTTGAAGGTCTTTCGGTCTATGATGGCAGGATGGTTATTCTGTACCATATACATTGGTACTTCGCCCTCATTGGCTTTTCGGGTTTTGGATATGCAGTCTACTGTAATAGTCTTTTGGAGAATGCAGTCGCCACAGTATTTTTCGTTCTTTAATATGTTTTCTATCATATGGCTGCTGAATGTAAAGCTCTTACCGGGGATTTCTATGTTCTCGGCTTTCAGTGTTTCGGATATGGTTCTCGTTGTTTGACCGCCGAGATACATATCATATATGCGTTCCACTATTTCGGCTTCGTAAGGTACAATTTCGGGCTGACCGTCATCCCCCTTTTTATAGCCGAGCAGTTTCTTGTACATAAATATACACTTGCCGTCCTCAAAGTTCTTTCGGAAACTCCAGGTTATATTTTTGCTTATACTTTCGGATTCGGATTGTGCAAAGCCTGCGTATATAACAAGATACAGTTCACTGTCGCTCTTGAGTGTGTCGATATTCTGTTCCTCGAAAAATACCCCGATTCCCATTGCTTTGAGCATTCGCACGGTTTCAAGACAGTCCACGGTGTTTCTTGCAAATCGCGATACTGATTTGGTTATAATGTAGTCTATCTTTCCGGATTGGCAGTCCTTTATCATCCTTTGGAATTCGTGCCGCTTATCTGCTCTTGTGCCGGAGATACCTTCATCTGCATATATACCTGCGAGCTGCCAATCTTTGTTTGCAGCTATCATCTCGGTGTAGACTCTCTTTTGTGTGGTATATGAGGTTAACTGTTCCTCGCTGTCTGTGGATACTCGGCAGTAAGCGGCCACTTTTCTTTGATTGTATTTTTCCTTATCCACTATCATTGTTCGCTTTAGTTCAAGCAGTGTTACGGTCTTTTTAGGTATTTTCCTTACCTCCATTTTCATCCTCTCCTTGTATTTCGGTTTCGGTTTTAGTGTGCAGTTTCACTCTCCCCGAATTGTCAAGTGTGATGTAGGAGACAAGATCGGAGAAATATGCACAGTTAAATTCTTCTTGTGGTTTCATCAAGGATATTCGCTTTTTTACGATATTGGCGGTTATCATCTGTTTTGAGTTGCTTTCTGCATACTGCCGATTCGCTATATCGAGTATCCTTGCTATAATAAATTCTTCGCTCGGCATCTGCCGTCCGAGTTCGGCATTTATTTCATCTTTGTATTTTGCAACCTCTACGGAGTCGTGCTTTACTGTTTGACCCTGTGGAATTATGAGGTTGGCGTTTTCTATTATGCGGTTGAGCAATACGGTTACTTTGAGCAGTAGATCGGCATCGCTTATCCGTATTCGGCATCCACATTCATCGTTGGTGCAGGACCAACTTTCATTAATTTTTCGCTTAGCGCATACTTTTCGTACCATTAGCGAGCCACAGCTTTCGCACCTGACTCGGTTTCGCAGGATTGCAATGCCATCACACTCCTTTTTGACCGTATTTGTCTGCCTTGATATTTTGATACTGACTGCGGTTTCGAATGTGTCCTCATCAATTATGGCGTCGTATTCATCCGAGCCTGTATATTTGGCGTTATCTATGATTCGAGCAATCCGAGCTTTATCCCATACATTTGTCTTTTCGGTGTAGGGTACTTTTCTTGCCGTAAGGTTATCGGCTATGTCTTTTAGTGATGCACCTTTAATGTATTCTTCAAAGATTTCTTTGATGATGTCGGCTTCGGTGTGTTCTATGACGGTTCTTCCATCCCGTACCGTATAGCCGTATGGAATAAATCGGTTTTGTTTCATTTCGGTGACTCCTTATATAAGTTCGGTAAATTTTAGGCCGCCTATAAGTGTTATTGTAAGTTCGTCTTTTCTGTTGAGTGTCATCCCGCATACGATTTGCTCGAAGAGTTTTTGCTCGAATTCCTCTAACGGTTCTTCTATTTCATCAAGCAGACATTTAATTTTTTTAACATCCACAAGGGTTTCAAGAATTTTGGATTCATAACTGTTTTGCCTTTGGGATTTCAGCTTGCTGATTTGTTTCTTTATATCTCTTGCCTGAATTTGATAAACATCGCCTGCGAGGTAGCCTTTTCCTTGCAGTTGGTCGAGCATAAGCAATTTGGCATTTAGTTCTGCAATGCTTTGGCTCATATCTCTTGCTAATTGATTGTTCATCTTATAGGTATTTGCAGCAGTTTCGAGCATGCTGATTGTCTGACCGATTATGTTTTCAGCACCGAATCGCAGTTTGTTGACCATAGCGATAAAGCCGTCATATATCCGTTCCTCGCTGTAGTAGAAGGAGTCGCAGGCTTTCGAGTTTTCACAATGTGTTGAGCAAGCCCATTTTATACCTCCCTTTCGTACCTTTCGGTTAAAAAACGAGCCACATTCGGAACATCGAATGCGACTCGTCAGCGGATATGTATTTGTTTTTTCCATTTTTGCAAAGCGTTTTCTACGGCTCTGTATGAGAGCCTGCACCTTGTCAAACATTTCTTTTTCTATTAAAGGTTTATGAGTTCCTGTTGCGTAGTACATATCTTCCTCCCCTTTGTTCATATGGAGAGTGAACGGAACCGTTGGAGTTCTATATTTCTTTTGATAAAGGCTATCTCCAATGTACCTTTCATTTGTGAGTATATATACAATTCCGGTATGTGACCATTGCTCATTGCCGTACTTTGTTGGTGTTTTTGAAGCAGTCAGCTCTTTTGCAATTTCTGTAGTAGATTTTCCATTAAGATAATCCATAAATATCTTTCGGACGATTACTGCCTCCGGCTCATATATTACGGTTTCCTTATTTATCAGCCGAAATCCATATGGAACATGACTTGAAATGTATTCTCCATTTTCCATTCTTTTTTTGTTTGCCAACCGCAAGTTTTGGGATATAGCTTGAGATTCCTCTTGTGCGATAGCGGCGAAGGTGTTGAGCAGCATTTCATCGCCAAGCGAGAGAGTGTTTATACCTTCTTTCTCAAACATAACACCCACGCCGATCAGTTTCAGCTTTCGGGTGTATTCAAGAGTTTCTTTAGTATTTCTTGCAAATCTTGATATCGACTTTGCAATTATAAGATCTATCTGCCGCAGCTCGCACATTCTTATCATTCGCTGAAATTCGGGACGGTTTTCTGCATTAGTACCGCTTATGCCCTCATCCGCAAATATGTCAACAAGGTCCCATTCGGGATTTTGCTTTATCTTTTTTGTATATACTCTTATTTGAGTTGCGTAGGAATTAAGTTGGTCAGCAGAGTTCGAGGATACTCGGCAGTACGCCGCCACTCGTAGCTTTTTAACTGTCTGCTTTGTAAGCGGTGATATTAGTTTGACTTGTGGCATTCGGCACACCCTTTCGTATCTTTTTTCTAACATCATTATACCGAAACAACGCCGAAAGTCCAGCCAAATAGCCTCATTGTATCTTTTATTATCATTTTAGACATAATTTCAATCTGCTATAGCGAGGTCGGCGCCGGTCAATTTTTTGTAGTATTTTTTAGCCTTGTTGTATTCGGCTTGGGTTATCGTTCCGTCCGTCAGCAGTTGTCGGAGAACATAAAGGATTTTTAAATATTTAATGCTTGTATGTTGGGTTTCTGTAATCATAGTCCGATCTCCTTTTGGGGGTGGCTTAGGGGTTACCTAAGCCACCGTTCCAATTATTCAAAGTATTCGGGTTTCTTTACTGATTTTATAAATTCTTTTGCTTCCTCAACACTTTGAATCTTCGGATATTTTGAAAGAGCGTGTGCTACTTTTACTGAATAGCTGCCGAAGTATGCTCTTGGATCAAGGATAGAGAGCAGACCTGTATCGGTTTCACTGCGAATTAGTCTGCCTGCTCCTTGTCGGAGTTTAATCAGCATTTCGGGTACGGCATACTCACGGATAAACCTTGCAACATTATTGCAGGCTTCTTTCTTTTCTTCCATTGTTGCCGAGCGTATTGGGAAAGGCAATCTGACAATGATAACCGATGACAGACAGTCGCCTACGCAGTCCACACCCTCCCACATAGATCCGGAGGCGAACAAAACGCCGTTTTTGCTCTTTTTGAAGTCGGTGATAGCCGTCTTATTGGAGCGCGTCATACAAATTATATCGTATTTGGAAAGTCTTTCCTTTGTCTTCTCGTATACGGCATTGAGTACCTTATATGATGTGAAAAGGATTGCCGTGTGTCCGTTTGTGGCATCTACAAGCTGCACCACCTTATCTGCTACAGCGTTAATGTATTCCTCGCTGTCATTGTCGGGGGTGGGCATATCGTCGGGGATGAACAACCTCGTATTGTTTTTGTAATCGAAGGGAGAAGGTGTTGACATTTCTGCCATTTCATTTTTCCCGATTCGTGCGAGGCCGTTCTCACGCTTAAAAAAATCAAAGCTTGTGCCGTCACTCATTGTGCCGGATGTAAGGACATGACTTGATTCCAAATCCCACACACCTTTCTGTAATTTACCGCCGATATTTTTCGGACAACAGCAGAGGGACACAAGTCCGTTTTCATCCTGATCTACCCATACGCAGATTTTTCCAGGCTTAAGAAAGTGCTTAAGAGCCTTAACAATCTGTTTGGCACTGATTTCACATTTGCCCTTGCGTTTCTTGGTGAGATTATCGAGAACAGCAATTTCATCGGCTAATTTATTAATAAGAGTTATGGTGCTGTAATCAAGGCTTATGATACTGCCTGCATCGGAATCAATATCATTTGCATGAATTTGTTTTCGCAGGGTTTTAAACAATTGAGTGTTGTGCAAAGCAACTTTTCTGCGAAAACGCTTAAATGTATCAAGGTCGGTTTTGGGATCATAAAGTGTCTTGATAAAGTTAAGGTATTTGATTATATCGTTTTCGTATATTCTCTTTCCGTAGACATCCTGTGCCGCTTCTTTCAGCTTATGTGCTTCATCGATAATAATGTAGGAGCTGTGTCGGAGCAAGCCTTCCTGTTCGGTGGAATTTAAGTACAGGTTGTGATTGGTAACCTGAAAGTCGATTGCCGTTTTGCAGGACATTGCTCTGCTGACAAAATCAGCGTATTTACACTCTGCGGAATACGGGCAGGCGCGACAGCTACCCTTGACACAGATTTTTGATTTTATACTGCCTTTTATTTTGAGTTTATCCAAGTCAAAAGCCTTTTCCTCAAACCTTGTATATTCAAGTTTTTCAAGTAGTTCTTTATTTTTGTTTGGATAAACAGCGAGTTTACTGACAAAATCCCGGTATCGGAAAAGGCAAAAATAATGCTCTTTTCCTTTTCGCAATACAGCAGTCAGCGGTCGGTCTATGATGTGGTATTCCATAAGCATTTGGGAAAGCTGCGGGATTTCTTTTTCAACCAATGCTGTTTGCAGCTCAATATTTGAGGTTGTTATGGTCACAGGGTTATCACCTTTAAACATTAAGTTTTCATATCTTTTGGCACAAAGCCCTGCTACAAGGTAGGCAAGGCTCTTTCCTGTGCCGACCTCGGCTTCGCAGATGGAAACTCGTTTTCCTGTCATTCCTAAGAACATCTGTCGGCAAAGCTTAATCTGTTCCTCACGAACAGCGTAGCCAAAGCTCGGCAATACTATGCGGAATATAGACTCGATAACCTCCAGCGGATCGGTAGCGAATACATTTTTGTACCGTCTGTCGCCGGTGTACTTGATTGCATGGAAAATGGCAGGAATGAGCTCCTTGAATTCGTGTTCCATATACACACCGTTTTTTCGGCTGCATACCTCGGAGGAAAGTCCTGTTTTCATATCTATTGCAAAGTAAACGGTTTGGTGCCGCAAAGGGGCGTGATAAATTAAAAATCTATCTTCAAAGGTAAAGTCATAATCGCCGCCCGGATAGGCTTTTCGTTCATTGAGGTAATATTCGAATGCATCTTGGTGATTTCTTGTTATTTCGAACATTTTGATACTCCTTTTTCTTGGTGGCTGAATGGTATGCAGATGGCTTTCACCCTCTGCACAGTGTTTCAACCACCAATTCTTTTTTGATGGTGTTGGCGGTATTTTTATCCCAATACCGGCGGGAGTGCCTTTCGGCACAGTTTTTGAATTGGGATTCGGAGTACCTCGCAGCATATATGCCGAGACTTCTTTCTCGGCAACGAGGATCATATATGGCGTAACGGACATAAATTCCAGCCCGAAACGACCATATCCTGCATTCACGCAAGCCGCTGACACGGAAGTATCATTATCCTCGTTTTGTATCATCGCCGGACGGCAATGCTGTTTGTCTGCCGTCCCCATACCGTAGGTTTATCGCTCACTCACTTGTGTGAGGTCTTGGCGGCCTTGTATGTGGGCTTTCCCTTACGGGCAAAACGAGGCTTCCCTCGGAATCCCAATTATTAAGTTGTCAAGGTTCAAGAGAGTTTTTGTCCTCTCACCCTGTATTCCACACTTTTTTCGCAATCTATAACCAAAAAATTAAAAAAATTTTTTCAGCTTTTCAAAAATGGCTGTTTTGCGCTTATAAATCATAGGTTGGGATACGCCGAGCTTACGCGCTAATTTTGATTCGGAGATAGGATATTTTGAAAGATAGAGGGCGGTTATAAGCTCCATTTCGTTCTCGTCAAGACTTTTGAGAGCCCTGCGGAGAGTATCAATATCCATCTGCCTTAATGCTTCGGATTCCAGGTCTATGCTTTCATCGGCAATAAGTTCCTCGCCGGAGACTTTATCATCGTCATCGCCCTGACCCTCGCAAGCATAAATGGAAATAACGCAGATGCCTGACTCTCTCTTGGTATCTCGCACATACTGTTCTCTGCGCTCGTCCACACGAAAAGTCGGAATGCTGTCGGTATCAATTTCCAAGAACACCTCATTCAAGTCATCGGCATCGCTGATTTTCGCAAATCTCTTATCCTTGCCCTCGTTACTTTTGAGGTAGGTATAAGCCGCTCTGCCACAGAATTTCTCATATCTCGTTTGTCCGTCTGCCGACAGATATTTTCCGTTGCTGTTTTTTGCATAATATATTTTCATTTCTGTAATCTCCTGAATTTCGATTTTTTTGGTAAAATCAAAATTCGGGGATTACGGATATTTAGCTATGTACGGTTGCCAATAAAAAATACTCATTCGTTTCCTTTCCCGAAACCGAATGAGCAAAAAAATAAAGCCGCTTGGTACAGTTGACATATTGCCACACGGATAGAACACATACTACTTTTTTGTAATACGGTTTGTTCTATAACCAAGTGGCATTTGAAAGTCAACGCATCAAGCGGCTTCGTAGCACTAATCTTGCTTTATAAATATTAAGTTGTAGGTTATGATTATTTATGTGCAGTCATTCTAAACGAGATGGGCGGGAATATTACCTCCTCACCGCAGTTGCTGCACTTTTCGGTAGCGTAACCGTGATTTCCTTTATATATAGTGGTTATTTTGTGGTTGCAATAAGGACAGAGCCGAGCGACTCTTATTTGCGTACTGCATTCACTTCTCAATTTATCCTGTTGGGATTTGACTTGTGCATAGTGTTCGGGATTCTGTTGTCTAATGTTGATTTTCGGCATATTGTTAACCTCCTGTATAATACACATCTACAAGGCTGTAAGGCTCATCGAGATAATTATTTTCAAGTAGTCCGAGTTGCCTCATCCTTATAGCGAGTGCTGTTTTTGAAACAACGAGAAACCTTGCCATATTGCAAAACTTATCATAGGTTTGTCGGGCATAGATTTTATTAAGCATTGTAATCTTTTCGCCCACAGTAAAAATATACATTGCTCTTTTAATTAAGTCGGCAGGGAGCAGAATGGCAGAGGCAAGAGCATTTGCCTGCCACTCATACCAATCTTTGATTTGCTTTTGTTTTTCGCCGCCTGTTTTATAAAAATGAACCTTTGCGGTTTGAGGTGTAGAGTCATAATCTTTTGGATATAACATTTTTAGTATTTGGTGTGCGCTTTCATGTGCGATTGTAAAATTGCACCTGCCAAGCTGCTCTATATCTTCTTTAAGGTCCTGCTCTATAAGGACGGTTTTTCCGTCAAGAAAGTAGGTGTATTGACTGTCATCTCCTGCGTACACCTCAATCTCCATCGGCACTGTAGTAGTTGCGCCGAGAATACTTCCGTCAAGAGACAAGTGAGTATATTCCAAATTAAAGCCGAGTAGGTTTGTGAGTAAAAGTTCGGGATCAATATGTGTGATATCCGTATTAATGTTTTCGGGCAAGTTCTTATATGCTTTTAATACTCTTTCGGCTATTTTCTCAATGTCCTTACGAGATAATATTTTCACTTTTAACCTCCGATATCTTTTGCCTCCACAAACCATCTTCCGTCATCCTCGTACAGATAGGTTTCTTTATTGCAAATTATAACCGTGTACCTGATTCCTGTACCACCAACCTTTGTTGCGTGTGCGCGGCACTTTTGTCGGAGACGGTCAATTTGATATTTGTTGCCATCCTCAAAAATGATGGTTCTCGGTCGGACATCACCCTGCGGAGAGACTGATAGTTCAACACCGACATATACTTTTCTGTATTTTACTGATTCTGCCATTGATTTTCTTCCCTTTGTATTGTTTTTTCTACAGCGTATCAAATAATGAGACCTGTCGGCATCGTGAGTTCTACCTCGCGGTCATTTGGCATTTTAATATCACGGTAAAGAGTTGCAGGCTGTATGGAGTGTTTGCCGAATCTATCCCTGATTTTTTCGATTGCGGTTTCAAGCCTTTCTCTTTTTGCCGTTTCCTCTGCATTCCCGAAAAAATCAAGTTGCTCGGCCTCAATAGCAGAGTGTAGGTTTATGGCTCGTACCGTTACCGAGCGTATGGGATATTCCCATTTATAGTTTTTGACAAATAGTTCAAATGCCGTCTTTGCAATAATAGCGGAACTGTTAGTTCGGTTAGAGAGCCGGTATTGCCACTGCTTATGGCTTAACTGATTGTTACGGATATCTATTTGGACAACGCCTGCCCGTTTTCCATATACTCGCAGTTTATGACCGATGTCTTGAGTGAGGGATAGCATTATATTCCATACCTCCGCCGGATTTTCAAGGTCTTGTTTGGCTGTGATTCCGTGTCCTACAGATTTTACAGGCGGCTCAAAATCGCTTGGCATTACTCTCGAAATATCTTCGCCTTTAGCATATCTGATACACATTAAACCGCATTTACCGAGCCTCCGTTCTATAAGGTCGGGGGAAGCATTTGCCAAGTCGCCTATGGTTTTAATGCCGTATAGTGTTAATACCTTTTGGGTTGCTCTGCCGACCCCAAGTAAATCGGAGGCAGGCAATTGCCAAATCTGTTCTCTAAAGCTGTCCTTTGATATAACCGTAACGGCATCGGGCTTTTTCATATCAGAGCCTAATTTGGCGAATATCTTATTAAAAGATACGCCTGCGGAAATTGTAAGGCCGAGTTCAAATTTCATCCGTTCTCGGATTTTATTAGCGATTTTCTCGCCGTCACCGTAAATTCCGATGCTGCCTGATACATCGAGCCAACATTCGTCCATTCCGTAAGGCTCTACGAGGTCGGTATATTCAGCGTAAATTTGTCGTGCAAGCTTTGAATATTTAATGTACTGTTCGTAGTGAGGCGGAACAATAACGAGATTTCGGCATTTTTGTCTTGCCTGCCATAAGGCTTCGCCGGTCTGAACGCCGTATTTCTTGGCTTCGTAGTTCTTGGCAAGGATAATGCCATGACGGTTTTCCACATCTCCGCCGACAGCTACAGCTTTACCTTTTAGGCTCATATCTAACATACATTCAACCGATGCATAAAAGTTATTCATATCACAGTGCAAAATAGTTCTTTCCATTGTTCCACCGACTTTTCATAAACCTCTTGACAAAATCCGTTTCGTGTTGTAAGATAATAACACGAAAACATTTTCGTGTTGTGTGCTTGATTATATCACGAAATCATTTTCGTGTCAATAGGTTTTTGACGAAATTTTTTTCGTATTATAATTTTGTTAAATTATACAGACAGAGAGGTTTGATTATGGAACTAAAAGACAGACTTAAAAATTTGCGAGAGAGTCGGAATCTAACACAGTCGGAGCTTGCGAAAAAAACGGGAATAACTGCTCGTCAGATTCAAAACTATGAAATGGGAACAAGTCGCCCGACTATTACATCAGCTAAAAAATTGGCTGCTGTGTTCGAGTGTCCTCTTGATGAGCTGCTCAGCTACGACGGTATGCTTGTTGCCGATGCCAAGGAAAAGGGAGGAGCAAAGGCGGCAAGGGATATTGATTCTCTTATTTCGGATGTTGAAGGTTTGTTCGCCGGCGGTGAGCTTTCGGACGAGGACAAGGATGCTCTTATGTCTGCTTTCTCAAAAGCCTATTTTAAGTCAAAGGAAGAAAACAAAAAATATACCCCCAAAAAATATCGCAAGCAAAATACATAATGTACGATATACGGTACAGTTCTTATGCGATAATATATTTGGGGATAAAGCCCTGCATCACACTATTAAGGAGAGCAAGCGATGTCAATAGAATATCTATCCCATGTCGGCAACCGTCTTGTTAAACGGTGTGACACTCGAAACCCATTCGAAATTGCCGAGAATTTGGGTATTAAGATTATGATGGTTGACGATTTTAAACGCCTAAAAGGTTTATACCGAATCATCAAGCGCAATCGTTGGATTTTCTTAAATTCTAATCTTGATACCTGTACTCAAGAGATTGTCTGCGCGCACGAGCTTGGACATGACCAATTGCACCGCTCCCTTGCCAAAGGGGACGGGCTAATGGAGTTTATGCTTTACGATATGCGTTCCCGTCCCGAATATGAGGCTAATATCGTAGCCGCCGAGATTCTTCTGCCTGATGATGATGTTCTTGAACTTATTTACGATTACGGTTACGATGTCGAGCAGATTGCCTGTCAGCTTAAATCTGATATAAATCTCGTTAATATGAAAACTGAAATATTAAGATACAAAGGTTACGATTTACGCCAAGGCGAGTTCCGTAGCAATTTCTTGAAATGAATCAAAGTGGCTGTAAAAAAACAGTCTAAAAAATTCGAGGTTCAAAGTTAAATGAGAGCCTCGGATACTTTTTTGGCACTTCGGAAAATTTTGTGTAAAAAGGAATCCAAACAGATAAGAAAATAGATAACAAATATGGTTTTCCGTTCAGAAAACGGAGGGATTCATTTGCCCGTGTTAGCTGCTCGCTCTATGCTGTATGACGGTATGCGCACCGCAGGTGTGAATAACGGCATACGGCATAGAGCATACTAATTTCAACGGCAAATCAACCGACCTTTTGTTCCGAAAACATGATATCAAGCTGATTTAAAACCTGATCCCAATTTCGACATCTTGATGTCCAGTGTTCGACAATTTTTTTC
>JBMNVM010000006.1:0-19865 GCA_050946805.1 Acutalibacteraceae bacterium
GGTTATCTTGAAAAATTATCTCTTTCGAATAACCTATATTTCTTAACCGAAATATAAAACGGAATCCCTAAGACATAGCAGACCACAAATTGCCCGAGTCCCACAGTAAATGCAGAAAAAGCAAACGCACTAAGAATGCTTTTATCGGTCGGTATAAATATCGAAAGCTCGAACCCTATTACAATTGCATTTACAAGCACCGGAGGAAGAATGGCCAACAGCGGAAGTTCTTTAAATTTAATATTCCTAAAGGCTCTTGTCAGAATTGCCGCAATCAGTGTGGCAATAGGGCCGAAAACAAGATCCGCCGGAAAGGATTCGATATTCGCAATAAAGCAGCCTAAAGTTAAGCCCGGAATTGCAGCCGGAGTGAATATGGGCAGAATGGTCATAACCTCCGAAATGCGAAGCTGCACCGCCCCATACGCCAATCCAAAGGCATTACTTAAGTATGTAAGCCCTACATATATTGCGGCAATAAGCGCGCTTGTAACAACAAATCTTATGTTTTCTTTACGTGTCATGAATTGCTCCCCTGTAATTTACGGTAAAACTCCACTGCCAGTTTGTCGCACCGCTCGTTTTCCGGATGACCGGCATGTCCTTTTACCCATTCTATTGTTACGTTGTGAATACTTAAAAGCTCCAAAAGCCGCTCCCACAAATCCGCGTTAAGCGCCGGCTTTTTGTCAGCCTTGAGCCAGCCGTTTTTGCGCCACGAAGCCGCCCAGCCCTTTAAAATTCCATCTGCTAAGTATTTGGAGTCGGTTACAAGCCGCACGTTGCAAGGCTCTTTTAAGGCGGCCAGCCCCTTTATAGCGGCGGTAAGCTCCATGCGATTATTGGTTGTGTTTTTCTCACCACCGGAAAGCTCCTTTTCCACATTGCCGTAGCGCAAAATAACGCCCCAGCCGCCGGGGCCGGGGTTTCCGGAACAGGCGCCGTCGGTAAATATTTCAACAGATTTCATATTTCTACCTTTAATTAATATTTTCTGTAACTTCCCACAACCCTGCCTAAAATAATCGGATCTTCAGGGTATATCGGGGAAAAATCGGGATTTTCCGGCATATATATTATTGTGCCGTCCTTTATAAGCAGCCGCTTTACGGTTACCGAATCCCCGTCCATTCCCACAATAATATCACCGCTGCGGCAGGGGCGGTTTTTATCGGCAATAATAATATCGCCGTCCAAAATTCCGGCGTCCCGCATACTCATTCCCACAACCTTCAAAGCAAACAAACCGTCCGAATCCTTTGACGGGTAAGGGACGTAATCCTCTATCTCCTCAATAGCCAAAATCGGTTTTCCGGCCGTGATTTTACCAACCAGCGGCACCATTGCGGCCGGTGAGCTGTTTTGAATCTTTATGGCTCTTGAGTTTCGCGGGTCGCGGACTATATATTCATATTGTTCAAGCAGGTTTAAAATCGCGTGTACCGTCGAAGTAGATTTAATACCGGTGGCTTTGCAGATTTCCCGAACGGTCGGTGGGAAGCCGTTCGCCATTTCCTTTACCAAAAAATTATAAACCTGCTGCTGCTTTTCACTTAGTGGGGGTTTCGGCATAAGGCACCTCCGCGAACATTTATTCTTGATTTAGTATAACATCATTCCTTTTTTTCTGCAACACTTTTAGCGAAAATTTCCCTAAGTCCCATAATTACCAAAAGCCCGCCGAATATTTTTTCGGTCAAATCACCGCCTAAAAGGTCGGAAAACCAAATGCCAATCACCGCTCCCGCAAACCCCCAAAGGGCAAGCTTCAAAGTGATTTTCCATTTTATCTGTTTTTTAATTGCATAAACAACTACCGCCACAACGGCAATGGGTATGAAGAAAAGCAGGTTTATACCCTGCGCCGTCAGCTGCTTTGTGTCGGTAAACAGGTTTAAATAAATAATAAGAACGGCTCCGCCGCCAAGCCCCATTGCTCCCACAATGCCTGAAAAAAGCCCTGCCAAGAGGGCTGAAATATTCATCTTAGTATCAGGCGGATGCCGGCATAAACTATGAATCCGCCGAAAATTCGCCTAAGCCATATGGGAGATATCTTTTTAAGAAAATAGGTGCCTAAAAGCGAGCCCGCAATACCCGCCGGGATATAGGGCAGTGCTTTTGATATTTCCACATGTCCCTTAAAAAGATATATTACGGCGCTTAAAACAGTTATGGGCAGTATTACCGCCACCGCGTTTGCGTGTGCCTCCTTTTTTTCAAGGCCGTACTTTTTTAAAATCGGCACCGCGACTATCCCACCGCCCGCACCGAAAAGCGCATTTACAATGCCTATCAGCAGTCCGGCCGCCGCAAAGCCCTTTTTGATCTCCTTCAGCAAAACCGCCTCCTTTATACAGTTTATTGTTTCCGTAAATTAGAAAAATAACCTTGACACGCTATATATTCGGCAGTAAAATATTTTTATATTTTGTAATTGGAGTGTTTTTTTTGGGGTTACTTGAGCTTTTTATTCTGGCAATCGGCCTTTCGATGGATGCATTTGCAGTTTCGATATGCAAGGGTCTTGCTACCGGAAAGGTTGAATTCAAGCATATGTTTATAACAGGTGCGTGGTTCGGCGGTTTTCAGGCTTTAATGCCATTCATCGGATACATATTAGGTACTACATTCGAAAAGTACGTTAACAATTTTGACCATTGGATAGCATTTGTTCTTTTGGCAGCAATCGGTATAAATATGATTAAGGAATCATTCTCGGCGGAAGAAAGCTGCGCAATCGGCACCTTCGGATTCAAAACAATGTTTATGATGGCTATTGCCACCAGTATTGATGCGCTGGCCATCGGAATTACCTTCGCGCTGCTGCCGGAAGTTAATATAACAGCCGCCGTTCTTTTCATTGGAGTAATTACATTTACGATATCTGCTTTGGGCGTAAAATTCGGTGGTGTTGTCGGCACAAAATACAAAAGCCGTGCCGAGCTTGCCGGCGGAATAATTTTGGTATTTTTAGGGTTTAAAATATTGATTGAGCATTTGGGGATTATATAAAAGCTTTAAAAAACGAATTGTCATCAGGGGTGAATCTATATGATAAAACCAATAACCGGGGATGATTTGCATACCGTAACACAGCTTGCCCTTAAATTATGGCCTGATAACGATTATGATATACTGTTTAACGAATTCAAAGAGATGATAGAAAACAAAAACTCTTTGGTTGTTCTGTTTTTTAAGGACCAAAGAGCCGTTGCCTTCGCGCATTGTGAATTAAGGCATGATTATGTCGAAGGAACTGCCTCTTCCCCTGTCGGATATTTAGAGGCAATCTATGTTGAAAAAGACTGCCGCCTTCAGGGTATTGCTTCTGCCCTTGTGCGTTACTGTGAAGACTGGGCAAGGTCAAAAAACTGCACCGAATTTGCAAGCGACTGCGAGTTAAACAATCTTGACAGCCTTCGGTTTCACCTGAAATACGGATTTAGCGAAGCCAACCGAATTATTTGCTTTACTAAAAAGCTGTAATAAATCTTTCAAAAAAAAGTCTTTTGATGTTCTAATAACATATGATAGCAAAAAAACAGTGCCGACCCAAAAGGGTTGGCACTGTTTAATTTTGCGGGGTTTTAGTACACACATTATCAGCGCTGTGAACTGAAAATTTCTTTCCGCTTACGGCCGCGCTGCGCCAATGTGAGTACTAAATTGTTAACACTATTATATTAACTCGATAATTGCCATTTCCGCAGCGTCTCCGCGACGGGGGCCGGTTTTGGTAATACGGCAGTAACCGCCGTTTACATCGGCATACTTAACAGCAATTTCATTGAAAAGCTTAGCGACAACGTCTTCCTTTGTTATGAAAGCCAATGCCTGTCGCTTGTTGCTTAAATTGTTGGTCTTGGCGAGTGTAATATACTTCTCTGCCATTGCTCTTACCTCTTTAGCGCGGGTAACAGTGGTTTCAATCTTGCCGTTTTCAAGCAAGAAGGTAACCATAGCTCTGAGCATTGCAGTTCTGTGTTCACTGGTTCTTCCGAGTTTACGGGTACCTGGCATTTCTATTCACTCCTTAAACAGTGATTGAGCATATGAAAATATGCAATTATTCGTCGCTCTTTTTGAGGGTAAAGCCAAAAGAAGCAAGCTTTGCTATAACCTCTTCAAGAGACTTACGGCCTAAATTTCTAACCTTCATCATATCCTCTTCGGTCTTGTTGATGAGGTCTTCAACCGTATTGATACCTGCGCGCTTCAAGCAGTTGAAGCTGCGTACAGACAAATCCAGTTCATCAATCGTAAGATCGAGAACCTTTTCCTTTTCATTGTCATTCTTTTCAGACAGAATGCTCTCGGTTTCACTAACACCCTCTGCCAAATCAAGGAAGAGCTTGAAGTGTTCGATAAGTACCTTCGCGGACATTGAAACCGCTTCATTTGCTTTAAGTGAACCGTCGGTCCAGACTTCCAAGGTGAGCTTACCCTTGTCGATAACATTACCGATACGGGTATTGTCAACAGTGAAGTTGGCCTTAAGCACCGGTGTGAAAATAGAGTCTACCGGAATGACGCCGATAACCTTCTGCTGAAGATTGCTCTGCTCTGCCGGCACATAACCCCTACCCTTGTCAAGTGTCAGCTCCATGTTAAGAGTTGCACCCTCGTCAAGAGTGGCAATGTACAAGTCGGGATTGATAATTTCAACTTCGGAATCGGCTTTAATTGAAGCAGCCGTCAAGACACAGGGGCCTTCCGCTTCAATGTAAACCTTCTTGGGCGTATCGGCATGAAGCTTGGCGATGAGTCCCTTGATGTTAAGTATGATTTCAGTAACGTCCTCTTTAACACCGGGAATGGTTGAAAACTCATGCACTACACCGTCAATTCTGACGGATGTTACAGCTACGCCGGGAAGTATGGAAAGCAGAACTCTCCTCATGCTGTTACCGAGGGTTGTGGCATATCCACGCTCAAGCGGCTCCATAACAAACTTGCCGTATGTGCCGTCTGGTGTCATTTCAACGGTTTCTATTCTGGGCTTTTCAATTTCTATCATTTAAAAGCTCCGTTTCTCCGTACAGTTATTTTGAATCCGAATACCGTATACGGTAGGGTATTCAGTGGTAGAATTACTTAGAATAGAACTCGACGATGAGCTGCTCTTCAACAGGAGCATCAATCTGATCTCTCTCGGGAAGATTGATAATCTTTGCCGAAAGTGTTTCACGATCAAGATCTATCCACTGGGGAACAGGTCTCGAGCTGTTTGCTTCAACTGTAGACTTGATTTTATCAAGGCCACGGGACTTTTCACAGATGGTAATTACGTCGCCGGCCTTAACCAGATAAGACGGAATGTCTACACGTCTGCCGTTGACTTCGTAATGACCGTGTCCGATAAGCTGTCTTGCTTCGGCACGCGAAGAAGCAAATCCTACTCTGTATACTACATTGTCGAGACGGCTTTCAAGAATCTTCAAAAGGTTATCACCTGTGATACCCTGTTTTCTTTCGGCAATCTCAAAATAATGATGGAACTGATTCTCCTGAACACCATAAAAACGTCTTGCGGTCTGCTTAGCACGAAGCTGCAAGCCGTATTCAGATGACTTTTTTCTACCCTGACCGTGCTGACCGGGAGCATAACCTCTGATGCCTACGGAGCACTTTTCCGAGTAGCAGCGTTCACCCTTGAGGAACAGTTTCTGACCCTCGCGGCGGCAAAGTCTGCAAACTGCACCGGTATATCTTGCCATCTATTGCACCTCCAAATTTTACTGCAAATGTTTTTGCACCTTTATTACTTAATTATACGCGTCTTCTCTTGGGAGGACGGCAACCGTTGTGAGGAATCGGGGTAACATCTTTAATCATGCTTACCTCAAGACCTGCTGTCTGCAATGCGCGGATTGCAGCCTCGCGTCCGGCTCCGGGACCCTTTACGAATACTTCAACAGTCTTAAGACCATGCTCCATAGCAGCCTTTGCCGCAGTCTCGGCCGCGCTCTGAGCGGCGAATGGAGTAGACTTTCTTGAACCTCTGAAACCTAACTCACCGGCGGAAGCCCATGAAATAGCGTTTCCCTGTGTGTCGGTGATAGTTACGATAGTATTGTTGAAAGTAGACTGAATATGAGCAGAACCACGTTCAATTCTCTTTTTTTCACGACGGCGGCGAGAGGCTGTCGTCTTTTTAGCAGTGGCCATTTTATCTCCTCCTACTTACTTTTTCTTGTTAGCTATGGTCTTCTTCGGGCCCTTGCGAGTACGAGCGTTTGTCTTGGTACGCTGTCCCCTTACGGGAAGTCCCTTGCGATGACGAAGACCCCTGTAGCATCCGATTTCGATGAGTCGTTTGATATCAAATGCTATAGTACGGCGACGGTCACCTTCAACCTGAAGATTATGGTCGATATACTCACGCAACTTTGAAATATCATCCTCTGTCAAGTCCTTAACACGAGTGTCAGGATTGATTCCGAGATCGGCAAGAATTTTTTTAGATGTAGTAAGACCAATTCCGAAAATGTATGTGAGACCGATTTCTACACGTTTCTCATTCGGAAGGTCAACACCAGCAATACGTGCCATTTATCAAAGCACCTCCATTTTTTCTTGACTGACGGGATGAATCCCGCCAAACTTTAAGCGCAATCAGCCTTGGCGCTGTTTATGCTTGGGATTTTCACAGATAACCATGATTTTACCCTTGCGCTTGATTATTTTGCATTTTTCGCAAATTTTTTTAACAGAAGGTCTGACTTTCATTGGATTATACCTCCTTATATTTAGAACATGCAGCTTTTTGCTGCACTATTTAGAACGCCATGTGATGCGTCCCTTTGTCAGATCATATGGCGACATCTCTACTGTTACCTTGTCTCCGGGAAGAATTCGTATATAGTTCATACGAAGCTTTCCGGAAATATGAGCGAGTATCTGATGCCCTCCCGGTATTTCTACCTTAAACATTGCGTTTGGCATAGCATCAATAACGACGCCTTCAAGCTCTATCATGTCTTCTTTAGACATTAAAGTTCCTCCCCATCAGTGTAAATTGCAAGAAATTTTCTTAACAGTTTATTGGTTTTAAAGCATTCGGGTTCAAGTATTTTTTTGCAAAAGGCCAGATGCTTCCGGTTTTTGCGTTTCGGACGTTTCAGTGGTCTTTCCTTTCCGTCGCAGACATAGACGTAATCGTCATCCTCTGCCACGATAACCATGAATTTCCCTTTATCACGTCCGGCCTTAGAACATACAATTTGACCGATCATAACTTCGCCTCATATGGTGGTCATTATTTTCGGACCGTCGGCAGTAATTGCCACTGTGTGTTCAAAATGGGCGGAAAGCGAACCGTCCTTTGTCAATACCGTCCAACCGTCAGGCAATATTTTTACATCATACCCGCCGGCGTTAACCATAGGTTCAATTGCAAGTGTCATGCCGGGCATGAGACGAACCCCTCTGCCGGGGATTCCGAAATTGGGAACCTCCGGAGCCTCGTGAAGACTGGTTCCGACTCCGTGGCCGACAAACTGCCTTACAACCGAGTAGCCGTTGGCCTCTACAAAAGACTGTACCGCATTTCCGATATCACCGATTCTGCCGCCGGCCACCGCAGCAGCAATACCCTTATATAGGCTTTGCTGAGTGATGGTAATCAGCCGCTTCGCTTCGGGGGATATATCCCCGCAGGCGAAAGTGGCGGCATTATCACCATGATAACCTTCAAATTTGGCACCTAAGTCGATACTTACAATATCCCCCTGCTTTAATTTCCTTTTTGAGGAAGGTATACCGTGAATTACTTCGTTGTTGATAGATATGCAGGTTGCCGCTGGATAACCTCTGTAATGCTTGAAGTTGGGCACCGCGCCTTGGCTTCGAATATAATCTTCAGCCAAGCGGTCAATTTCGGCCGTGGTAACACCAGGCTCCACCGCCTTACCTGCTATCATTAATGCACCAGCCGATATTCTGCAAGCCTCACGCATAATTTCAAGCTCGCGACCGGTTTTAAGCACTATCATACCTGATTCTCCAAAGCCTCAAGAACCAGACGGGTCGTATCCTCGACCTTTTCCTGCCCCTCTACGCATTTAAGCTTACCGCAGGCCTTATAGTAATCCTTTAAAGGCTCGGTCTGCTCATGATAAACCTTAAGACGGTTTCTAACCGTTTCGGGTTCATCGTCCTTGCGGATAACAAGCGCTCCACCGCAGACATTGCAAACGCCTTCCTTTTGCGGCTTTTTATACTCCGTGTGGTAGCTGGCTCCGCACTCACCGCATACGCGTCTGCCCGACATGCGTTTGATGATTTCCTCATCCGGCACCTCAATGGAAAGGGCGGCATCAATCTCAAACCCTAAACGGTCCAACGCCTCAGCTTGAGGGATTGTGCGCGGAAAACCGTCAAGTATGAAGCCGTTTTTGCAGTCGTCCTCGGCCAAACGTTCTTTAATAATGCCGATTACAACATCATCAGGGACAAGATTTCCGGCATCAAGATAAGCCTTTGCTTTGAGTCCCATTTCCGTACCGTTTTTGAGCGCGGCACGAATAATATTCCCTGTGGAAATGGTAGGAATACCGTACTTCTTAGAGATAATCTCTGCCTGAGTGCCCTTTCCGGCACCGGGCGCACCCAAAAGAATGAGCTTCATAGTATACTCCTTCAATTAATCAAGAAATCCCTTATAATGACGCATCATCATCTGAGACTCAAGATTTCGAACTGTATCAAGCGCAACACCAACCATAATCAACAGTGAAGTACCGCCGAGAGAAACGTTTATTCCTCCGACAGAGCCCACAATGATAGGAAGAATGGCAATAACACTTAAGAATATTGCACCTAACAATGTTATTCTTGACAAAATTCTTGAAATAAAATCAGACGTCGGTTTTCCGGGGCGAATACCGGGGATTGCCCCGCCGTTTTTACGCAAATTGTTGGCCATTTCAACCGGGTCAAACTGAATTTGTGTGTAGAAGTAAGCAAATCCGATAATCAGGAAGAAATAAACCACCGCATAGAAAACACCCTGAACGCTGAAGAGAGAGAGTATCTTATAAAGAGAAGTATCCGGGTTTTTCATAAATCCGAGTATCATGGTAGGAAGCATGAGAATTGAAGAAGCAAAGATGATAGGCATAACACCCGACATATTAACCTTAATCGGAATATGTGTGTTCTGTCCGCCATACATCTTATTTCCTACGACACGCTTAGCGTACTGAACCGGAATTCTGCGTTCGGCTTCGGTCATCCAAACGACGAACCCTACCATAACTAAGAAAGCAATTACTATACCGGTTACTGCCAACTGTTTGTCAAGCTGAGTCCAGTAAGCCCACAAAGCTCTGAAGGCCTGAGGACCGCGGGAAAGTATACCGGCAAACAAGATGATTGAAATACCGTTGCCGATACCCTTGCTGTCAACCTGCTCGCCAAGCCACATTACAAGAGCCGAACCTGCCGTGAAGGCAAGCACGATAACAAAGCCAGCGAAAATGGTCCATCCGCCGGTTATGCTTAAGTAAGTGTCCACATTCCTGTCGCCGTTTTTCAGGTAAATGAAATACGCGATACCTTGGATTATGGCAAGCAAAACTGTTACATAGCGTGTTAATTGAGCTAATTTCTTCTGACCCTCTTCGCCCTCTTTTGACCAGCGCTCAAGCACCGGAATTGCCACACAGAGCAGCTGGACGATAATCGAAGAGTTGATGTACGGAGTAACCGACATTGCGAAGATTGCTCCGTATTCAAGGCCGCCACCTGTCAGGATTGAAAGATAATTGAAAAAGTCGTTTGTAACTCCCGTTGCGTTTGCGGCTTTTAAAGCCTCAACATCAATATACGGGACCGGAATTATAGAGCCGATGCGAAAAATAAGAATAATAAAGATTGTAAAAAGTATCTTATTGCGAAGATCCTTTACTCTCCAAGCATTTCTTAATATCTCAAACATCAGATCACCTCAGGCTTTCCGCCGGCAGCGGCGATCTTCTCGGCAGCGGAAGCGGAGTAAGCGTTAAGCTTAACCTCAAGCTTCTTTGTGAGCTTTCCGTTGCCCAAAACCTTAACCGGAAGGTCGGTCTTTTTAATGATTCCCTTATCTGCCAAAGCGGCAGCGTCGACAACTGTACCGTCCTCGAACACTTCCAAAGCGGAAAGATTTATTGCTAACCATTTCTTGGCAAAAATATTATTGAAACCGCGCTTGGGAACACGTCTTTGAAGCGGCATCTGACCGCCTTCGAATCCGATTCTCATTCCATGACCCGCACGGGCTTTCTGGCCTTTATGACCCTTTCCGGCTGTTTTGCCGTTTCCGGAGCCATGACCTCTGCCTATACGTTTAGGTTCCTTTGTGGAGCCAATAGCCGGAGCCAATTCATGCATTTTCATTGTTCGCACCTCCTTGCTTGATTCGCGATTTAAAACCGCATTGTCATCCTTGCGGACGACCAATATTTAAAGCAATTATGCTTTTACCTCAGTAACCTCTAAAAGATGGCTGATTTTGTTAATCTTGCCCCTTGTTTGCTCATTGTCGGGCTGGATTCTTTCGTCGCCCACCTTGAAAAGGCCAAGGGCGTTAGCCGTCGCAATCTGGTCCTTTTTGGAGCCGATTGTGCTTTTTATAAGCTTTACCTTAAGGCAGGCAGCCTTTTTTGTTGCCATAATGCTGCTCCTCCTTAACCTACAATTTCCTTAACAGACTTGCCGCGAACAACAGCTACCTGTTCGGCATCGCGTAACGCTGCAAGTCCTGCGATTGTTGCACGTACTACGTTGCAAGGATTGTTTGAACGCAGAGCCTTTGTACGAATGTCGGTAATTCCGACAGTTTCTACAACGGCACGAACCGCACCGCCTGCAATAACTCCGGTACCGGGGGCTGCGGGCTTCAATAAAACTCTGCCTGCGCCGAATTTTCCGATAACTTCATGCGGAATGGTTGTACCTTTTAATGATACCTTGATAAGATTTTTCTTTGCGTCCTCGATTCCTTTACGGATAGCGTCCGGAACTTCACCGGCTTTACCCATGCCGTAACCCACAATGCCCTTACCGTCTCCAACAACTACAAGTGCGGAGAATTTCATAATACGTCCGCCCTTTACGGTTTTGGAAACACGGTTAATGGCAACAACACGCTCTTTTAAATCTAATGTTGATGCGTCAATATTTGTAGCCAAAAGTATTCCTCCTTATTAGAACTTAAGGCCGCCCTCGCGGGCACCTTCAGCAAGCTCCTTGACACGTCCGTGATAAATGTATCCGCCGCGGTCAAAAACAACCTCTTTAATGCCCTTTGCGGCAGCACGCTCGGCAATTAACTGTCCGACCTTGCGCGCACCCTCACGATTGCCACCGGAAATTCCGAAATCCTTCTCGTTTGATGCAGCAGCACAAAGTGTAACACCGTTTACATCGTCAATAAGCTGGGCTGTAATGTTCTTATTGGAGCGGAATACGTTAAGGCGAGGTCTTTCGGCGGTTCCGCTGATTTTGGAACGAACACGCAAATGACGCTTAAGTCTTGCCTTATTGCTGTTAGTCTTACTAACCATTTTCTATACACTCCTTTATTATTTCTTAGCACCCTTGGCAGCCTTACCGACCTTACGGCGAATATGCTCGTTGGCATATTTGATGCCCCTGCCCTTGTAAGGCTCCGGAGGACGCTTTTCGCGAACCTCAGCCGCAAACTGGCCTACCTTCTGCTTATCGGCACCGCTGATGATGATTTTGTTTGGAGCGGGTACGTCGATTGTAATACCGGCGGTCTCAGGTACTATTACCTGATGGGAATAGCCTAAATTCATTACAAGATTATTGCCCTGCTTCTGTACACGGTAACCTACGCCGTTAACCTCAAGCTCTTTTTTATAGCCGTTGGTTACACCCTCAACCATGTTGGCGATAAGTGTGCGGGTGAGTCCGTGAAGCGCGCGGTGATCTTTTTCGTCTGACGGACGGGTTACGGTAATCTCATTACCCTCTACCGAAATCTTCATGTCGGGATTAAAGGTGCTTTTAAGTTCACCCTTGGGGCCCTTTACGGTAACCTCTGAACCGTTTACCTTGACATCAACGCCTGCAGGAATTGTGATAGGTTTCTTTCCTATTCTTGACATTCCAACGCACCTCCTTACCAAACATAAGCGAGGACTTCGCCGCCGACATTAGCCTTGCGCGCCTGCTTGTCTGTCATTATACCCTTAGAGGTGGAAAGGATTGCTATACCTAAGCCCTTCATAACCTTAGGCATATTTTCAACGTTTGAATAAATGCGCAAGCCCGGCTTTGATACCCTGCGGATGCCGGAAATAGCCTGCGTCTTGTTCGGGCCGTACTTCAAAGTAATATGAATTATGCCCTGCTTTCCGTCATCTTCAACGGAGAAGCTCGAAATATAACCCTCATCCAGTAAAATCTGGGCAATAGCCTTCTTTACATTGGATGCTGGAACATCTACCGAATCATGCTTTGCCGATGATGCGTTACGAATTCTTGTAAGCATATCTGCTATTGTATCGGTGATTTGCATGCCGTCAACCTCCTTTAGCTCTGCGCCTTACCAACTGGCCTTCTTGACTCCGGGAATCTCACCTTTGTAAGCAAGTTCTCTGAAGCATATACGGCAAATGCCGTACTTGCGAAGATAAGCGTGCGGGCGGCCGCAGATTTTACATCTGTTGTACTTTCTTGTCGAAAATTTAGCAGGTCTTGCCTGTTTGATTTTCATAGCAGTTTTAGCCATAATACCTCTCCTTACTTCGCAAACGGAGCGCCCAAAAGTGTCAGCAGCTCACGGGCTTCTTCGTCCGTTTTGGCAGTGGTAACGAAAATAATATCCATACCGCGTACCTTGTCAATTTTCTCATACTCGATTTCAGGGAAAATTAACTGCTCTTTAACGCCCATGGCGTAATTGCCGCGACCGTCAAAAGAGTTCGGATTTATTCCTCTGAAGTCTCTTACCTTTGGTAATGCTGCGTTGAAAAGCTTTTCAACGAAATCATACATTCTCTCGCCTCTGAGAGTAACCTTTGCGCCGATAGGCATTCCTGCACGAAGCTTAAAATTCGCGACCGACTTTTTAGCGCGGCAGGGGACAGCCTTCTGACCGGTGATTTTGCCGAGGTCGGTGATTATTGCATCAATAACCTTCGGGTTATCCTTGGCCTCACCGGCACTTACATTGATGATGACTTTTTCGAGCTTGGGGATCTGCATGACGCTCTTGTAGCCGAATTTCTTCATCAATGCCGGAGCAATTGAAGCTTTATATTCGTTAGCCAATGTTGACATTGTCAGTTCCTCCTACTCTTAAAAAGTCTCTCCGCACTTTTTGCACTGGCGGTCTTTTTTGCCATCCTCATAGAATTTAACACCTACACGGGTGGGCTTATTGCATTTCGGGCATACAAGCTGTACCTTGGAAGCATATATTGCGCTTTCGGTCTCGATTATTCCTGACGGATCTCCGGCCTTGCGCGGCTTTACGTGCTTCTTGACCTTGTTAATACCTTCAACTATAACTTTTCTCTCTTTGGGGCTAACCTCAAGTACCTTGCCGGTCTTGTTGCGGTCCTTTTTATCTCCCGTAAGGAGTACTACAGTATCGCCTGTCTTAATGTGAAGCTTTTTCATTACGTTTACCTCCCATTAAAGTACTTCCGGAGCAAGGGAGAGAATCTTTGTGTAATCCTTCTCGCGCAGCTCACGGGCTACAGGTCCAAAAATACGGGTACCACGGGGGGTCTTATCCTCACGGATGATAACAGCCGCATTTTCATCGAATCTGATGTATGTGCCGTCATTGCGACGAAGACCCTTAGCAGAACGAACCACAACGGCCTTAACAACATCGCCCTTCTTAACAGTACCGCCGGGGGCGGCCTTTTTTACGGAAGCCACGATAACGTCGCCAATGTTGGCATACCTCCTTTTGGAGCCTCCAAGAACACGGATGCACATAATTTCTTTAGCACCGGTATTGTCGGCAACCTTGAGGTAACTCTGTTGTTGTATCACAGTGTTTTCCTCCTTGTAGACTACTTAGCCTTTTCGATAATCTCAACCACGCGCCATCTTTTTTCCTTGGAGAGCGGTCTTGTTTCCATAATAAGAACCTTGTCGCCGATGCCACAAGAATTATTCTCATCATGAGCCTTGAGTCTTATAGTGTTCTTAATAATCTTCTTATAGAGCGGATGTTTTACGTTGTCTTCAATGGCAACAACAACGGTTTTATCCATCTTGTCGCTTACAACCTTACCTACTCTTGTCTTGCGAAGGTTTCTTTCGCTCATTTCAGCTTACCTCCCTTTATTAAGCGTTAGTGCTGTTTTTGATTTCGGTCTCGCGGATAATGGTTTTTATGCGAGCGATATCCTTCTTAACAGCAACAATACGCATGGGGTTTTCGAGCTGATTGATCGCAAGTTGGAAACGAAGGTTGAATAATTCTTCCTTTAACTTTGCCAACTGCTCCTTGAGCTCGGGTAAAGAATTTTCTCTAAGTTCCTTTGCATTCATTACTGCTCACCACCCATTTCCTGCTTGCTAACAAACTTGCATTTTATAGGCAGCTTGTTAGCTGCGAGACGCATAGCTTCACGGGCTATTTCTTCATTTACGCCTGCGACCTCAAACATAATGCGGCCGGGCTTTACAACCGCTACCCAATATTCGGGAGAGCCTTTACCTGAACCCATTCGGGTTTCGGCCGGCTTTTCCGTAATGGGTTTGTCGGGGAATATTTTAATCCAAACCTGACCGCCGCGCTTGATGTAACGTGTCATTGCGATACGGGCAGCCTCTATCTGGTTGGAGGTGATCCACGCAGGCTCAAGTGCCTGAAGACCGTACTCACCATGAGTTATCGTGGTGCCTCTTGAAGCCGTGCCCTTAAGACGACCTCTGTGTACTCTGCGGTACTTAACACGCTTAGGCATTAACATTAGCGGGATCCTCCTTCCTTTTTGCGGTTGCGGTTATCACTGAGGATCTCACCCTTGTAAATCCAGACCTTAACACCGATTTTACCGTAGGTGGTATCGGCCTCAGCAAAGCCGTAGTCAATGTCGGCTCTTAATGTCTGGAGCGGGATGGTTCCTTCATGATAATGCTCGCTTCTTGCGATTTCAGCGCCGCCGAGACGACCTGAAACCTGTGTCTTAATACCCTTAACGCCGAGTCTCATAGCTCTGCCAATGGCAAGCTTCATGGCGCGGCGGAAGGAAATACGCTTCTCAAGCTGAGCCGCGATATTTTCCGCAACCAGCTGTGCGTTTGTGTCAGGGTTTTTAATCTCAACAATGTTGATAATTACGGGTTTTCCGATCATTTTCTGGCAAGCGGCGCGCAGCTTTTCGATTTCGCTGCCGTTGCGGCCGATTACCATACCGGGCTTAGCACAGTGAATGTGCAGTCTTACCCGCTTGTCATCACGTTCGATTTCGATTTTTGCAATACCGGACGCATAGAGCGTCTTTTTAAGGTATTTACGGAGGTTATAGTCCTCAACCAATGTATCACCAAAGGTTTTATCATTGGCAAACCAACGTGAGTCCCAGTTTTTGATTATGCCCACACGCATGCCGTGGGGATTAACCTTCTGACCCATATCTTAAACCTCCTTTTAGATTTCGCGTTCTCTAAGAACGATGGTCATATGGCTTGTTCTCTTTAAGATGCGGTGCGCTCTGCCGTGATCCTTCGGGCGGATTCGCTTAAGAATCGGGCCGGGGGATACAAAGCACTCTGCAACATAAAGACGTGAAACATCCATATTGTGGTTATTTTCTGCATTTGCAATAGCTGATGCCAAAAGCTTCTCGAGATACTCGCAAGCGGATTTAGGAGTAAACTTGAGTATAGCCATCGCTTTGTCAGCATTCTGATTACGGATTAAATCCATAACGATTTTCACCTTGCGGGGTGAAATTCGGGCATATCGAAGTGTAGCCCTTGCTTCCATAGTTAAACTCTCCTTTCAACCGCCTACTTACCGCTGGTTTTTGAACCCGCATGTCCTTTGAAGGTTCTTGTAGGGGCAAATTCTCCCAGCTTGTGGCCTACCATATCCTCTGTTACGTAAACCGGAACATGTTTGCGACCGTCATGAACTGCAAAAGTATGTCCGACGAAATCGGGGAATATGGTTGATGAACGGCTCCAAGTTTTAAGAACACGCTTTTCGCCGGATTCATTCATTTGTCTTACTCTTTTGAGCAACGCAGGTTGCACATAAGGACCTTTTTTAACGCTTCTTCCCATAAATCCTTAACTCCTTTCGTCGACTTACTTACGGCGCTTAACGATATACTTATCGCTTGCCTTGTTCTTCTTACGAGTCTTGTATCCGAGGGTCGGTTTACCCCAAGGGGTAACAGGTCCCGGACGACCGATGGGCGATTTACCTTCACCACCGCCGTGGGGGTGATCTACGGGGTTCATTACAGAACCGCGAACGGTAGGTCTCCAGCCCATGTGGCGGCGACGTCCTGCCTTACCGTAGTTTACATTGGAATGCTCCGGATTGGAAACTGCGCCTACGGTTGCCATACAGTTTGCGGGAACGTTGCGAAGCTCGCCGGACGGCAGTCTTAAAAGTGCCAAACCGTTCTCCTTAGCCATGAGCTGTGCCATGTTGCCGGCGGAACGGGCAAGCTGTGCTCCCTTGCCGGGGTAAAGTTCTATATTGTGTACAAAAGTACCAACCGGAATATTGGAAAGCGGCAAAGCGTTGCCGGGTTTAATGTCGGCATCCGGTCCGCTGACTATAACGTCGCCAACCTTAAGCTCCTGCGGAGCGATAATGTAACGCTTCTCGCCGTCCTCATACTGAACAAGGGCGATGAAAGCGGAACGGTTGGGATCGTACTCAAGCGTGAGAACGGTTGCCGGAATTCCGAAGCGATCTCTCTTGAAATCGATTACCCTGTACTTTCTTCTGTTTCCGCCGCCTCTGTGGCGAACGGTAATTCTGCCGTAGCTGTTGCGTCCGGCCTTTTTCTTAAGCGGCTCAAGCAGACTTCTTTCGGGCGCAACTTTTGACAGCTCGGAATAATCCATGGTGGTCATGTTGCGACGTCCGTTAGTTGTCGGCTTGTAATGTTTAATAGCCATTTGTTTCACTCTCCTATTTTGGCTTAGCGAAGCCTTTCTCGGCTTCATACATCACCGGAAATCCTTGATTTCCAAAAACGGTTAAAATACCGGTTCAAGGTTACATAAGACCGTCGAAGAAGTCGATGGGCTTGGAATCAGCCGTAAGTGTTACGATAGCCTTCTTCCATGAAGGGGTGTAGCCGCTGTAACGGCCCATGCGCTTTTCCCTGCCTCTTACGCTGATGGTGTTTACCTTTGACACCTTAACCTTGAATATCTTCTCGACAGCGTCCGCTATTTCGATTTTGTTAGCTTCCTTAGCTACCTTAAAGGTGTATTTCTTGTCAGCAATGCCAGACATGCTCTTTTCGGTTATAACCGGAGCAATTATGATATCCTGTGGAGCCTTCATTATGCGTATACCTCCTCAAGCTTTGCTACCGCACCTTTAACGATTACCAATGTATCCGCATTAATAACATCATAGGTGTTGATTGTGTTTACCTGAGCAGACTTGGCTCCGGCGATATTTGCAATGCTCTTGATGGCGAAGGGGTTGTTGTTTTCAAGAACAATAAGGGTCTTCTTGCCGGCGCCGATGGCCTTTAAGCAATCGGAAACGGTCTTTGTCTTATAGCCGTCAAGCTTAAGCTCGTCAAGGATGATGAGACCGCCGGACTGACACTTGTCGGACAAAGCGGAAATTAAAGCCAATCTGCGAACTTTTTTGTTGAGAGTATATGAGTAATCTCTCGGCTTCGGTGCGTGAACAATACCACCGTGTCTCCACTGGGGCGCTCTGGTAGAACCCTGTCTTGCATGGCCTGTGCCCTTCTGTCTCCAGGGTTTTCTGCCTCCGCCGGAAACCTCAGTACGGGTGAGAGTGGATTGCGTACCACGGCGATTGTTAGCAAGGTAGTTAATGACTGCCATGTGCATTACAACCGCATTGGGCTTAATTCCGAAAATAGCATCGCTTAATGTGATTTCGCCCACATTTTTGCCTGCCATATCGAGTACTGCTATATTAGGCATAATTCAAAACACTCCTTCCCTTAGGCTTTTACGCTATCGAAGAGAACAACAATTCCGCCCTTGGGACCCGGAACGGCACCCTTAACGGCAATTATATTCTTTTCTGCGTCTACTTTTACTACACTCAAATTCTGAACGGTTACGCGTTCGTTACCGAGATGTCCTGCCATTTTCTTGCCTTTGAAAACTCTTGACGGGCTGGAGTTGGCACCAAGTGAACCGCCGTGGCGGTGAACAGGGCCGGTACCATGGGTCTCTTTAAGGCGTCCGAAATTCCAGCGCTTGATTGTGCCGGCGTATCCTTTACCCTTAGAGGTACCTCTTACGTCAACAGTCTCTCCTTCGGCAAAAATGTCAGCCTTGATGATGTCTCCGACGTTCATACCGCTGATATCCTCGAAGCGGAACTCGCGAAGAACCTTCTTCGGAGCGACATCACCCTTTGCGAAATGCCCTTTCATGGGCTTATTTACCTTCGAAGCCTTCAGGTCGCCAAAGCCTACCTGTACTGCATCGTAGCCGTCGTTCTCTACAGTTTTTTTCTGTGCTATCACGCAGGGGCCTGCTTCGATAACGGTTACCGGAACGACATTTCCGTTCGCATCAAAAAGCTGGGTCATTCCAAGCTTTTTGCCAACGATACCTTTTTTCATTGTTTTTCCTCCTAATGGTTATTGGTTGGCATAAGCCAACTTGACCTGTCTGTGCGAAACCGAATTAAAGCTTAATTTCGATTTCAACACCGGCGGGAAGCTCAAGACCTGTCAGCGCCTCAACAGTTTTGTTGGAAGGTCTGATTACGTCAATGAGCCTTTTGTGTGTCCGCATTTCGAACTGCTCACGGCTGTCCTTATACTTATGAACAGCGCGAAGGATGGTTACAACCTCTTTCTCGGTCGGGAGCGGAACCGGTCCCGAAACACGTGCGCCCGTACGTTTAGCGGTTTCCACTATTTTTTCAGCGGACTGGTCGACAAGCGCATGGTCATAACCCTTGATTCTGATACGGATTTTTTCTTTCACTGCCATGTGAACTTCGCCTCCTTAATAAGTTGGCGGGCAAAACTTACAACGTACCGTGTTTTTCATCGCGGTACATTATAAAACCGGCACTGGCTGGGGTTACAGTCAAGTCCGGACAGCGAATCGCTTCGCCGTTGCGATAAGGGTCGCAAGTTACCCTTTCGCACCTTATGTTTTTCGCCCGGTTTGAAAATCGGACATACTCCGCGGAAATTCCCCCATCACAGGATGGGCCACCTCCCGCATCATCGCATGTTTACGCTATTTTGCAGCGTACTCAAGTATAATATCACATATGTATTCGTATTGCAAGCATTTTTTAATAATTTTTTAAATTTTTTATTGCAAAAAACTCGGGCTGCGCTTTTTGGGGCGCAGCCTCGCAAATAAACATTTGTCTGTAATTACAGGATACTGTCAATATCCTCTTTGTTTGCCACCTTTTCGGCATACTTTAGAACCTTGTTTATGACGTTGACCGCCACCTTACCCATTTGAATACCGTCCACACTGTACTGGTATTGCGTATCGCTAATCTTGGTAAAGTCAATAACGCTGTCCTTGCCGTCCTTAAAGGTAAAGACAAAAGAGACACTGGGTTTTGCCGACGTCTTTTCGACCGTAAAATCGTTGCATTTAATTGATATGCAGTACTCGTACAGATTTTGGAAATTAAGGGCTTTAAGCTTTTCGCCTTTGTAGGT